>JASHRR010000460.1 GCA_030037185.1 Xanthobacteraceae bacterium
GGGATGTTCGGCGAGAATTATTTCGAGCGAATCGACGAACCGTTCCCTCTCGGGATCGCCTCGGGCGAAACCGGTCCACCGCGTGGCAGAGGTCCGGCGTTTAACGAAGTACCACCCGACGAACTGGATGGTCTCGGGGTCGAACTCTCCTGCACGGACTCGCTCCAGCAGCTCGCACTGCGGCGGAAACGCGTTGAGTCTGACCTCGAAGCCCATCGTTTCTCTTTCGCTCCCATTCGCCGTGTTTTTGCGCGCTCGGCAAAAGTCTCCGCGTCTACCGGCTTCGCAAAGCAGACTACCACGAAGTCGCTGTCATCGCGGCGCAGAGAGTACGTGAGCGGCGGCGCCGATAGGGCGGCGGCAACGCCAAATATCTCTTCACTGTTCTTGAGGCCCCGCACCTTTTTGGGCCGGAAGCGCCACGTGATGCGGCCAGTTGCTGCGGGGTAATTGGCGAATCTGACCAAAGCCGCCGACTGGCTAGTCGATCAGTTCAGTGGCGAACACCCTCAGCACCACAGGAACTTCCAACCCGAGCGCCTTAGCGGTCTTGCGGTTGATGACGAATTGGAACTTGGTCGACTGCTGCACCGGCAGGTCGACCGGCTTGGCCCCTCTGAGGATGCTGCCAACATAGACGCCGACTTGACGATACATTTCGAAGATGTCGGCGCCGTAGTTCATCAACCCCCCGGCTGCGACAGTAGCGCGATCCGGATAAGTGGCGGGAATCCTGTCTCGTGCAGTCAAAGCGACAAGTTGCTGGCTGCGGCTTTGAAAAAGGGCGTCACCAGAGACAAACAGGATATCATTCGCGTAGACATCGTCCCCGCGGTCGTGCGTCAGCTTCGCAAACGCCTCATCGATCTCGCCGCTCGTGCTGGCGTTGAGAACCTTGATTTGCAGCCCGACGGAGCGGGCAGCGTCCCCAACGTTCCGCAACGTTTCGTCTGCGCTCGGACCATTGGCGGGATTGACGAGAATAGCCACACGGGTGGCCTTCGGCGCCAGCGTATGCAGGAGTTCCAGCCGCTTGGCCGTTAGCTCCCGGGCCAAATAGTGGATGCCGGTGGCGTTGCCACCAGGCCGGGCGAAGCTCGCGACAAGTCCAGTCTTGACGGGGTCTATGGGGACACTGAAGACGATCGGGATCGTCGCTGTGGCGGCTTTAGCCGCGGTCGTGATGAGGGGGCTGCTGGGCGTGGCGATAACGGCCACGCGCCGACGAACGAGATCAGCCATCAGCGCCGCCAGCCGATCGAATTGGTTGTCCAGCCAGTAGTACTCGACCGTTACATTTCGGTCCTCGACGTATCCAGTTTCGCTGAGGCCCTCGCGGAACGCTGCCAAAGCGCGCTGCGAGGCACCGGCCGACCAAGCGTTGACGAACGCTACCGTTGGCGGCGGCTGCTCTGCCCTCGCACGAAACGCCCACGCCGCTATGCCGCCGATCCCAGCGATGAACTCGCGCCGCCGCATCAGCACCCCCTTTTGCCATTTTCGGCAGTCTACCCGCGGTCGGATTTCATTGGAAAACGGATAAATACGGGCAGTCCGCAAAAAGGGCCTATCCAATCACCTGATTGGCGCGCACACGCAGGTTCACTGGCACCGCGAGGCCGAGCGCCTTCGCGGTCTTTAGATTGATCACCAACTCATACTTGGTTGGCGCTTGCACCGGCAACTCGCCAGGCCGTTCGCCCCTCAAGACGCGATCGACATATGAAGCCGAGCGACGGACGATATCGAGCGTGTCCGGGCCGTATGAGACCAGCCCGCCGTCCCTGGCGAAAGACTGGTTGCCATAGATCACAGGAAGTCGATGCCGCTCAGCCAGCGCTATCACCAACGCGCGATGTGTGCTTATGAATGGATCGGCCCCGACGATCAGACCGCCGCCCGGTTTGCGCGCAAATGCCGACACCGCCGCCTCGAGCTCCGCCTCGTCATCCACCGGCGTTGCAGAAAGCTCGACGGCGGGCGTTGCCGCGGCCCCTTCGAAATCGCGCAGGAAGGTGGCGTAATATGGCGCTGTCTGCGGGTTGAACACGAGCGTCGTCCGTTTGACGCTGGGGGCGATCTCCTTAAGCGTCTCCAGCCATTTCCCGAGCATCGGGAACTCGGCGAATGAAAAGCCGGTGACGTTGCCGCCCGGACGCCCCAAGCTGCCGACGAAACCCTGTCCGGCTGGATCGCTGACAATGGAGAAGATGATCGGAATAGTGCGGGTCGCCTGTTTTAGCGCCGTAAGGGCGGGCGTGGAGTTGGCGACGATGACGTCCGGTGCCGGACCAACCAACTCGGCCGCATATACCCGCATCTGATCTGCATCGCCCCCGGCAAACCGATCTTCAATTCGGACGTTGCGCTCAGTCCATCCGAGTCGCGCGAGCCCTTCGCGAAGCGCTGCCGCCCGCGCCTGGGCTTCCGGATCGTTCTCCGCAAGCGCGTACAGGCACCCGACCCGCCGCATCCGGTCGGGTTGCTGCGCACGCGCCGCCAGCAGCCAAGCTGCCGCGCCGCCAAGGC
>JASHRR010000461.1 GCA_030037185.1 Xanthobacteraceae bacterium
GACCTCGCATCCACAGATGCCCAATATCATCCTGCGGCCGGATGAGCGACGGGATGTGATCGCCTATATTCTGAGCTCGAAATAATCTTCGTCGCGTGCCGCGGAAGGTGTGATCCAGACCGGCAAAGAGCACCTCTCTCGAGGCCCCCTGGACCGACTGCAATTGAATCACTGTTCCTGGATGGACTTCAGGTACATCACGATGGCACCGACATCCTCACCGCTAAATCTGAATTCAGGCATATCTGGATGGCCAGAGATGATGCCCTCGCCCAGAGCTTCCTCCAGGAACTCGACCGGGTAGCGCTTGGCAAGAGTGCGAAACAATGGAGCTTGCGGATGCCGGCTTTCGCCGACGCTGCCGATGGCATGACAACGAGAGCAATTCCTTTCCAGAAGAGACTCGCCGCGGTGGATGGTGGTTATGTCCCCGGCGGCAGCAGCGGATGTCAGGAAGGCGAGATAGACACCCAATGATAACAGTCTCATGGAGATTTTCCTGAGTGAGAAGCGTTTGGTTCATCTGACGATAGTTTTGCTGATGGCAGAACGGCTGCAAACAGCCCATGATCTAAATCAACTCGCACACAAAAAAGAGTCTGACCGCAGGCAGCAGTCCTTCGGTTTGGTTCAACCTTACGAACTGAGATCATCCATCCAAAACCCGTCGAAATGCAGAGTTGAGACCGCGGGCCGACAACCCGCTCGTCCTCTAATGCATCATCAGGACGGGCTGCTCAGTATTTCGAATGAAGAACTGCGTGCAGCCGCCAAATAGTCGTTCGCGCATCTGCGAGTGGCCGTAGGCGCCAAGCACCACGAGATCGGCTCGATGCCGTTGCGCGGCCGAGGCGAGCAGTTCGGCCGTAACACCGCGGGTCTCGATAACCTCGGTCTCAGCCGGTACTTCATTCCAGAGGAGATAACGTGAAACCGCGCCCATTCCTTCGGCGGTATAGTCCGCATTCGTTTCTGCCACAGCGACGACGATCACCCGCTTTGCATTGATCAGGAATGGTACGGCGACGGCGAGATGGTCAACGACCGTAAGCAGGAGCTTCTCATTGGGGAAGTCGACTTGGAGGCGTTTTGCTCAGTCTCGACTATGACCCTCCGGCAACATGAGCTGCCGCCCAGCTACGGCCAAATTCCAAGAGTCAGACAAACGCGGCGTCGCATGAAATAACGAACATCGGGAGCGGCCATCGCCGGTTCGTAGCTCGTGCCCAGGACTGTGCAGGAAGTTTTCTCGAACGTCATCCCTGCTGTCGAACCCCCGTGGGTCATCGCCGACGTCAGGAGCTTGAGATCGATGGCACCGAACTTCTGCGCCGTCTCAAATCTCTCATCGTAAGGTGGCCAGTTATCGCTGTTTTTGGGGGCGCTGACGTTCCCCTTGCGATCGAAGCGATGAAACCGGGGCCGCAGACTTATTGACAAGCCTCTGCGACGGCAGCGCTCTGCTTGGTGCCGCACGATCCGCGCTCAACGTGCATGACAGGATCGCGGCGCGAGATTCGGAGGGGATCGAGATTCTGGATCGAGCGGCCGCTCTGTCCGTCCGTGAGCGCCAAGCTTGATGGCCCTATTGCCGGAAGACGTACAAGATCATTGCATACGATCTCGCGATCAGTGACCGCACGGTTGAAATCTATTGTGCCATAGTCATGACTAAGATGCAGGCGACGAGCCTCTCCCGATCTTGTGCGGATGACGTTCTTCACCGCACCCGCAAATCCCTGTGGTTGGATTTGAGCCAAATCAAGGCGATTGCGGCGCGTTTCTGGGTTCTTTTGCTTGCGCGGCCTCGACCCTGCTGAGAAAGCGGTAATTATGAACGAAGACGCAAAGCAGCTTCTCTTGGTACTTGATGATGACGCCGCGGTGCGACAATCCCTCAAGTTTTTGCTTGAGGTCGAGGGATTCAAGGTGCGCACTTTTGCCTCGCCTGACGAGCTATTGAATGACAAAGAGCTTCCAGACTCTGGTTGTTTGATCGTGGACTATCACATGCCCGCAATGAACGGCCTGGATGTCGTGTCCGCGCTGCGTCACCGGCAGAACGCTATGCCCGCGATTCTCATAACCGCGCACCCCGACGCCAAAATCCTCGAACGGGCAAGCGCTGCAGGCATAACACTGATCAAAAAACCTTTCCAGCAAGCAGCACTGTTGGATTACATCGACAGGCTGTTGTCTTAGATGAGTCGCCTTCGACCCACACCCGGTCTGTTGTGCCGGCCATCTCACTCTCAACGGCATCCCGCTCGCCCGTCGCAATCTCGGCGTCCGGCGTCCCGACCGATACGTGGTGCATTATGAAGAATACCGTCCAGACCCTATTTGCTGTCTTCATTGCCCTCCTTGCTTTGGTTGGCACCGCTCGTCCAGACCCCGTATGAGGACGCATTCACTGCTTATGACCAGGGCGACGACGCGACCGCGATATCAATCTATCGCACGTTGGCCGACCAAGGCGATCCCTACGTTCAGCGCGCCCTTGGCATCATGTACGATATGGGCCGCGGTGTGCCGCAGGATTACGTCGAGGCGATGAAGTGGTACCGCAGGGGCCGCAGACCAAGGCGACGGGCCCAGAATAACCTCGGCCTCTTGGACTTCAACCGGGAGGGCGTGCCGCAGAACGATATACAGGCGCACATGCGGCTCAGCCTCGCTGCTGCCAATGCGTTGGACAAGGACGGGTCGCGACCTTGCGGTTCGCAACCGGGAACTTGTTGGGAGCAAAATGACCCCGGCGGAGCTTGGCGGAGCGCACAAGCCGGCAGACGAATGGAGGCCAAAGTCGGAGCGATAAGCTCCATTTGGCGAAGGTCAAGGTCAATGTGATAATAGGGCTGCGACCTGCAATTGATGATCCCAAAACGTGGTCGAATTTCACGAGCGTCAAGCCAGAGTGACGAGGGCCGCTCCTACGGAAGACCCCTTAAGTGTCTCGCCTTAGGGGAGTCCACTTAAGAGGAATATCTTAATTTTCTCATAATTCGCCGCGGGTTACCCCTTGTGCATCGAGAGCACGGGAGCCCAGCCATGTTGATGCAGACGCAGCTTCGCACCGTTTCGGCCAATCAGGCCCCTACGAATACGATTCCTTGCCCGGCTCGTGGCAAGTTCGGAGCCATGGAAACGATGGGGAGCCAGATGAGGTTCGGCCCCAACGAGGAAATCTTCGGCGAAAGTGAACCGGCCGAATACGTGTACAAGGTAATCAAAGGAGCGGTGCGAACCTATAAGATCCTCTGCGATGGCCGGCGTCAGATCGGAGACTTCTACCTCCCGGGTGACATCTTTGGCCTCGAAATCGGTAAAGAACATCAGTTTTCCGCCGAAGCGATCAAAGACGTGACGGTGCTGGTGGTCAAGCGCAGCGCCATTGTCTCGCTGGCCGAACGCGATTGTGACGCTGCCCGCGAGCTGTGGTCCTTCACGGGACGCGAACTCAATCGTGTCCAAGAGCACTTGTTGCTTCTCGTCAAGAGTGCCCAGCAACGCGTTGCTTCCTTCCTGCTCGAAATGTCCGCACGGCTCGCCGCCACCGATGCCATCGAGCTTCCGATGTCGCGCCAAGATATTGCCGACTATCTCGGGCTGACGATCGAGACCGTGTCGCGCACTATGACGCAATTGGCCGCCGAGCAGGCCATCGGGCTACCAAGCGCGCGTCGTATTGTGCTTCGCAACTCCAGTGCATTACGCCAACTAAATGCCTGATCATCGAATTCGCTTTCAGCCTTGAAGAGCCATCATGAACAGCGCCACGCTTCTTACTGCTGACCGGGGTACACGTCTGAAGGTCGTGCTCATTGCACTGATTGCTTCGATGGCGGTGAGCCACATAATGCCGGCGCGTCCAGAGGCCGTCCTCCAGCAGCGGGCCGGTGCATCATGAAACTTGTAGTGCTAGCCGCATTGTTGGTGAACATGGCTTGGCCCACTTCGCCTGGTGAGGCCGCTGATATTCGAGTTAGCGGACCGGTCGTGATCATTGACGGAGACATTGCAGCTGGTGATTTCGAAACGTTTCAGGAGAAGACAGCTTCCCTCGAAAAGGCGGAAGTCATTTTGAGGGGCGCTGGGGGACTGATTTTTGAGGCTATCGATATAGGCGAACGGATCATGGAAAAGGGGTACAGCACTTACGTTGAGGAAAGCTGTACTTCGAGCTGCGGCTTTATTTGGTTAGCAGGTTCGCCACGAACTAAGTTGGCAACGGCTAACGTGGGCTTTCACAGACCCTATAGTTCGGAGACCTGGACAGCGCCCACCTGGGTTGTGAATGTTGTAGAGGCATACATGCAGGCTTTGGGTTTGAATAAGGCAACCATTGAATTCACCTTATCTGTCACGGAACCGACAGACGTGATCTATCTGACAGAAAATGACGCCAAGCGGTTAGGGCTGCCCGTGGCGATAGTTCCTGGCCCTGTAACCGCACCATCGCACTTGACGTCGAAGGTAAGATCGGGCTTCGGCGTCAGCCAATAGCGTGCGCAATGCGACTTGAGATGGAGCCGCTCGGCGGCCGACAGTCCATCCGCAGCCTGCCGCCATCTTCCCGCCGATCCGAACATAGAGCACTAAATACCGCTGTGGTATTAAAGGTATTGAAATCCCAAAGCCGGGACCGCGAAGTGTTGTCCCCTTACGGGCAATGCCCGAATTGTCTCGTTCATATCGTCTTGCAAAATGACCATCGCCAAGGATAGCACGGAAATCCGCGCCGAATGATCGATTGCCGAAGCCCCCGGTAAGGTGGGGGCTCCCAGCGCGCCGGCGCTCGCGCGTGCTCCTTCGAACCATCCTCCGGCGCCACCGAGCCACGAGTTGGTATCTGTTCGCTTGCGTCGGCCGCGCGTTGCGCTCGCCTTAGCCACCATCGGCGGCTGCTCACTCGCCGGCTTCCATTGGTGGGGAGAAGCCTATCCGCAGTTGCCGCTCAGCATCGTTTCCCGGCAATGGGCGACTTTGGGCAGACGAGATCGATATCGATATTAAGTTCGCTGTGCGCATCGCCCAAATCTCATTGCTCAACCCAACCACAACGTCATCCAGTTGACGACCCAAGTGCTGCTGGCGCAACAGGAGTTGGATCGCGCCAAATATCTGGTCGAGAGGGGCTCCGAGACGAAGGAAGTGTTGGACCAGGGCCAACAGCAATTAGATGGAGCCAATGCTGCGCTCGGCGCCGGCAAGGACCGCGTCACCGAAGCCCAACATGCGCTCGAGGCCTCAACGCACGATATCGAGCTATACAACGTGAATAGCGCCGACCATGCGCTCGTCGCTCTGCGTGACGGCCGCATTCAATACCGGATTGCCAATGTCGGTGAGGTACTTCCTTTCGGCGGCAAAGTCTTTACTATGCTCGACACCTCGCACGTCTATATGGACATCTATCTGCCCACTGAACAGGCCGGGAAAGCAAATCTGGACATCGTTCTCTCCCTTGTTAGTTCTCCCACCCGGCCTGGCCGAACCCGCAGCGCCAAGCGCCATGAACCCGGGCGGCGCGATGTATCACAATCACGATTGTCTGAGCGATTTACTTCCAGGAATGAGGCGTTACTGGAAATTATCGAGCGCCCGG
>JASHRR010000462.1 GCA_030037185.1 Xanthobacteraceae bacterium
TTCAGGCCCTCGCGGGCTCGCCTTATCGCTCGACCGTCGCCGGCGCAGGCCGCCGCCAGTGATCACCTCGTCTCGAACACCAGTCACCGCGTTGGTCCTGCTTGCTTGCAAGCCTACGCGGGGGTCGAATCGATTGCACATGGGCTGGACCCACCAGCCATGCCGCGTCGAAATGTGGGGTCAATAAACCGCTTACAAGCGATCGCCATCCATGGTCGCCGCTCACGATGACCGTTACGGGTCACTTTCAGGCCAAATCGGAGGCACATCGTTGCCTGTCTGTTGGTCCGGTCCTCCTACATGTGCTGACGTTCAAGTTCGTCCTGAACAAACGCGCTCGGGCCGCCCCGCTTGCTTTCAGTACCTTGCAACCAACGTTCGCCACTATTTTCATTGCCAGTATCCGGCACAACACCGTGTTTGATGACATGGCGCGAATCGCGCGCTGCTTGTCAGCAGCTTGTCAAGCCTCTCCACAACGGGGCGGATTGGGTGAGGTTTGGCATAGCACCGCCCAACAATGTCGTGCCGCACGCCGACAAGGGGACCCTGGTGCCGCCGGAAAGACGTGCAGCCGCGATCCCGGCGATCGCCTACGAGGGTTGGCCAAAACTGCCTGCGCAATTCACCCCGCAGGCGATGAACGCGAACATCGTACTCGGAGCCGTGGATGGCGACCAGCACCTTGCCGATCTCGGTCTTGCTGACGCCCGCCTCACCTTCAAGCAGCAGCGGCCGTTTGAGAAAGTCCATCAGCCACAAGCTGCGAACAGGCAGCCCGCCGCCTCCTGCTTCGACTTCGGTATATTGCGATGAACCGTGGGCTTTGGCCGCTTTCTTTCGATCGGCTCTTCGTGCGAGAGGTAGCCATGTCATGACCATGATGCGCGAACAGATTGCCGAAAAACTCGCACCGATTGGCTACGTCGCCGACCGCGATATCGCCAGCCGTGGTTGAGGCGCGCCGTTCCTGCGGCGTCGGCCACCACTCCGCCTAAGTGCCGAAGTGGACGACGGATCCGGTTTGCGGTGTCGATCCTCAACCGTCATCCAGCCCCTCCCCTCTCAGAAATCCGGATGGTTCGCTCTCGGCAAGCCGATCCACTCGCCTTCATAATGTTCGACTGGGTTCTCAGCGCAGACCTGTTCCTGCCATGGCGTGAGCAGGCGCCGATAGGTGACAACCACGGAGAGCGGCGCCGCAAAGACGGCGGGGTCATCCATCGTCAATTCAAGCCGTAATCCGGAGTCGGCGACCGATTCTCTACCGCCGCCGACGACGACACCCTGAACCTTATGGTACTTATCCTGTGCGGTCTTGGCGAGAGCATCGTCGATCAGGCGGTAGCGTTCGATCACATGCATTGCAGCGCTCTGCGGCGTGCCGTACATGTCCGCCGCCGTGAAAGCGTTCGTCTTGATGCCGACGGTGTCGATGACTAGCATCTCGCCTTCCCAGTGGCCGACCGCATCGCCCATCGGCGAAGGCAAGAGATTGGTCGGATGCGTGGCGTTCATGCGAATGTGGCGGACATTGTCATCCTGGTTGTAGATGATCGTTATGTCGCCGTCGTTCTTTTGCAGCATTTGAAAGCTGAGCTGCATTGCAAACGTGAAAGGCGGCGCATAGGGTCGGCACTGGTCTGATTCATTGGGGAAGCCTTTGCCGGCAAGAGCGAGTTCGCCCTTTTGCTTCACCACCGCCGCGGCTGCTGCCTTGAGAATCGGATTGTTGTAGTCGCCGACGAGTTGGGCTCCGTTGCTGGTGCCGTCCCGACGCCTTTTCAGGTTGGTCACGGGCTGCGGACCTGAGGGAAGCGGCTCGTAACCGAAGGCATTGCGGCCCCAGCGAACCCCTGTGATGCCTGCATTGTCGTCGGTGGCAAACGCCGGCGCGACAAGCATCGTTGTTGCAAAAATGCCAAGGAACACAGTTTGCAGTGTCATCTCTTTTCCTCTCCTTTTCATCTGCGTCCACAAACAGTCCCGTGCGTGCCGCGTGTCGGCATCGGCTTCGCCTGCACTATATAACATGGCCGGGGAGAAGAATGTTGGATCGCCTCATAAACTTCACGTGGCGACAACCTAGGGGCGGAACCTAAGGACTAAAGCGCTCAGCAAGGCTTCCGCATCTTCCGACTTGCAGAAACAGGACACCACGAAGTCGCTGTCATCGCGGCGCAGAGAGTACGTGGTGCATTGCCGTGTCATGAAAAACCGGCGTTGTATCGGCAACGCCGCTCCGCAGCGAGCCCAGGCGGAACACCGCCGACCGGGCGAATTGGAGTCGACGATCTGTTCGATGTGCCGCTCGACGTGGCAGCGACGATAACTGGGTTCCGGTCCCGCGGTCCGATAGAACCTGACTTCTATGAGGCCAGAACCTGACGAGTTCTTTGCGCGCTGCACAAAGTGGGGCGGCTACTATAGCTGGGGTACTTCGGACGCGCCGGTCATGTTATCGGCACAGTCATTCGTGACCCACCGCGGACAAGATTCAATTAGGCTCTCCGGTCCAGTGGTCGGAGAGCCAGTTGACGGCCAACAGCGAGCCGCCCGTTGCGATTTTTTTCGCTCAGCGACGGCCGTAGGGGCCGCGACGGTAGGGATGCTCGCGTCCGGGCGGGGTGAGCTCAGCGCGGCGTTCGCGCATGATCGCCCTGATACGCTCGCGTTGGCGCGGGGTAAGTTCGGCGTAGAGTTCGCGCTCGACCTGGCCGAGACGCTCGCGTTGGCGCGGGGTAAGTTCGGCGTAGAGTTCGCGCCCGATCTCCGTGAGACGCTCGCGTTGGCGCGGGGTGAGCTCGGTGTAGCGTCCGCGCGCGACTTCCCTGAGACGCTCGCTTGCGCGCGGGGTGAGCTCGGCAAAACGATTGCCGCGTCCGCGTTCCTCGTTGTAGGTGTGGCGCCCGAAGTGGTGGCTCTTACTCATGCTGCCCTTGCTGATGCCGCCCTCTTGGCCATAAAGAGCTGACACACTCAGCGTGGAGCCACCTATGGCGATGGTTGCTGCCGCCAAACCAATCGCTATGTTACGCATCATGATTCTGATACTCCATTACTCTATTCCGAGCACCCCAGCCGCTCGCTAGTCAAACTCAGCAGTTTCCATTGCAGCGGTGCGGCATAGTCGCGCCCGTGCTCCTGCCGATGAACGCGGGATGAACGCGCCCGGCATAAGCGTGTGAGACACCTCGTTTTCGAGCGTCGTCCTGCGATTGCTGCGGACTTTGGACGTTCAAGAGTCGGCCCACTTAGCGTTGGGTTAGCGTTTGGTGACTGATTCGGAAATCTCGTGCTCTCAGCTCAGAGGTCGTATCTTGCACGTCTTCGAGGAACTATCGCTCCCAAGCAGTTCTGGAGCGGCTGGGAAGCGCCGCGATCGACCGGCTGCGCGGCCGCGAGCCGGTCGCATGGCGCGAGCGCCTCCGTCGGCGACGCGACGAAAGCATCGCCCATATTCAGGTCAGCAAGGACATGCGAGAGAAGGCCCGCCGCGCCAACACGCGGCCGGCACACGAGCTCGCTGCCTATTCCGGCGAAGGAAACAAAGTCCTCACGTGCCGCAAGGACTCCTTTCCGCCAGGGTGGCCGAGG
>JASHRR010000463.1 GCA_030037185.1 Xanthobacteraceae bacterium
GATGACGGCAACAAGATTGTTCGGTATCCGCCTGGGTAATCGGTCTGAAACGCTGAGGCGACGACAGCACGAACCGAGGATCGACGACCTTTTCGAGAAGCTCGAAAAGCTTCTCCCCGACAAGATGCCAGTGTGAGGTTCAGTTCCATGACCGCTGCCGCCGCCCGACCGACACACAAGGCTAACTGGCTTGCCAATGTCGGCCTGGCCATCATGGCGGTCGCGTTTGCCTGGTGGTTCCTGTTTTATGCACAATGGGCCGGACCGCTTCGATTGCTCGATCTTAAAGTGCCCTGTCTCGTTACCACCATTGACGAGTGCGGCTTCTTTCAGTCCCGGCTCGACGAGTTTCACGCCTCGGGGCCGGCCTATCAACCGGCTGCATGGTGGATCGGGATGGCGACTTACGTGGCCGGCCGCTTCGCCGGCCGAATGTGGGGGCCCAGGAAAGACGGGGCTCGCAATGACTAATATTACGGGGCACGGCGGCGGGGCGGATGGTGCGGCGGCAGATACGATGCAGCAGTCGCGCGAGTGGTGAACTGGCACGCAAGATGGGCTTTGCGAGTGACATCAGGAGCGGTAACAGGGGCCTTGGCGTTGAGGCGGCACTCGGGGTCGTTGCCGGCCCCGCTCCGGGGAACCACCGTCGCACCGGCGCCGGCCATTCCAGGTTGTTGCTTTTTTCGTTGCGCGCGTAGGATGACGAAGGGCCGATACGCATGACCAAGATCATCGTCGACGGCGCCGAGGTGGACGTCCCGCCCGAGTACACGTTGCTGCAGGCCTGCGAGGCGGCGGGCGCAGAGATTCCGCGCTTCTGCTTCCACGAGCGGCTGTCGATCGCCGGCAACTGCCGCATGTGCCTGGTCGAACTCGTCGGTTCGCCGAAACCGGTCGCGAGCTGCGCCTGGGCGGTGCGCGACTGCCGTCCAGGACCGAAAGGCGAGCCTCCCGAGGCCAGGACCAGGACGGCGATGGTCCGCAAGGCGCGCGAAGGGGTGATGGAGTTCCTGCTCATTAATCACCCTCTGGATTGCCCAATCTGCGACCAGGGCGGCGAATGCGATCTGCAGGATCAGGCCATGGCCTATGGCGTCGATTCCTCGCGCTTCAAGGAGAACAAGCGTGCCGTCGAGGACAAGTATCTCGGCGCTCTGGTCAAGACCTCGATGAACCGCTGCATCCAGTGCACGCGCTGCGTCCGCTTCGCCACCGAGGTCGCGGGCGTGCCGGAGCTCGGCGCCATCGGCCGCGGCGAAGACATGGAGATCACCACCTATCTCGAGCAGGCGATGGTGTCGGAGCTGCAGGGCAACGTGGTCGACCTGTGCCCGGTGGGCGCGCTGACCTCGAAGCCCTATGCGTTCGTGGCGCGGCCATGGGAGCTGAGCAATACCGAGTCGATCGACGTCACCGATGCGGTCGGCTGCGCCATCCGGGTCGATACCAGGGGTCGCGAAGTGATGCGCGTGCTGCCACGCATCAACGAAGACGTGAACGAGGAATGGATTTCCGACAAGACCCGCCACCAGATCGACGGCCTCAGAGTGCAACGCCTCGACGAGCCATATGTGCGCCAGGACGGGCGATTACGGCCGGCGACGTGGCGCGAAGCGTTTCACGCCATCGCCACCAAGGTCAGGGCCACCCGGCGCGAGCGGATCGGTGCGATCGCCGGCGATCTTGCCGCCGTCGAGGAGATGTTTGCCCTCAAGGACCTGCTGGGGCGGTTGGGGTCGAACAATTTCGACTGCCGGCAGGACGGCGCGGCGCTCGATCCGAGATGGGGCCGTTCGAGCTATCTGTTCAATGCCACCATACCGGGCATAGATGAGGCCGACGGGCTGATGATCGTCGGCTCCAATCCGCGCAAGGAAGCGCCCGTGCTCAACGCGCGCATCCGCAGGCGGTGGCGCACCGGTGGGTTGAAGATCGGGGTGATCGGCGAGCGCGCCGACCTCACCCATGACTACGCGTATTTGGGCGCGGGCCCCGAAGCGCTTGCGGGTTTCGCTGCTCACCCCCAGGCCCGCCTCAACCGGCAGATCTGGCTGGTCGGGCAAGGCGCTTTGGCGCGCCCCGATGGCGCTGCGGTGCTCTCGGCGGTTGCCAGGGCGGCGCTTTCGACCGGGGCGCTGGCCGATCGCTGGAACGGTTTTTCGGTGCTCCACACTGCGGCGGCGCGGGTCGGTGGGCTCGATATCGGCTTCGTGCCGGGCGACAACGGACTGACGGCAGCCGCGATGGCGGCGGGCGGCGTCGACGTGCTGTTTGTGCTCGGCGCCGACGAGCTTGAGGTGGAATCGCGCGCCTTCGTCATCTACATCGGCACCCACGGTGATCGCGGCGCGCAGCGCGCCGATGTCATCCTGCCGGGCGCCGCCTACACCGAAAAATCCGGCATCTACGTCAACACGGAGGGCCGGGTGCAGATGGGCGACCGCGCCGCCTTCCCGCCGGGCGACGCGCGCGAGGACTGGGCGATCCTGCGGGCGCTGTCTGAGGTGATCGGATTGAAGCTTCCCTACGACTCGCTCGCGCAACTGCGCGGCGCTTTGTTCAAGGCGTTTCCGCATCTTCAGCGCATCGGCAAGATCACGCCGGGGGATGCACAGGATATTCGCAGACTCGCCATGCGCAGCGGTTCGATGGAAAAAGCGCCGCTGCGGTCCGCGGTCGAGGATTTCTATCTCACCAATCCGATCGCCCGAGCCTCCGCCGTGATGGCGGAATGTTCGGCGCTTGCCGAGCGGGCAGCTGCGGCGGCGGCGGAATAGCGAGGGGGGCGAATGGCCGCGCTTTGGACCGACTACATCTGGCCACTCCTGGTGACTATCGCCCAGAGCGTGCTGCTGCTGGTGGTGCTCCTGGTCGCGATTGCTTATGCGCTTTACGCCGACCGCAAGGTCTGGGCTGCGGTGCAGCTGCGGCGAGGCCCAAATGTGGTGGGGCCATGGGGCCTGCTGCAGAGCTTCGCCGACCTCATCAAATTCGTCCTCAAGGAGCCGATCATCCCCGCCGGCGCCAACAAGGGGGTGTTCCTTTTGGCGCCGCTGGTATCGTGCGCGCTGGCGCTTGCCGCCTGGGCCGTGATTCCGGTCAATGCCGGATGGGTGATCTCCGACATCAATGTGGGGGTTCTCTACATTTTTGCGATCTCCTCGCTCGGCGTCTACGGCGTCATCATGGGCGGCTGGGCGTCAAATTCGAAATATCCGTTCCTCGCGGCGCTGCGTTCGGCAGCCCAGATGGTTTCCTACGAGGTCTCGATCGGCTTCGTCATAATCACCGTCCTGTTGTGCGCGGGCTCGCTCAATCTCCGCGACATCGTTGAAGCCCAAGCCACTTCCGGGCTCGGCCGGCTGCTCGGCGTCCCCTGGTTGACGATGTTGAATTGGTACTGGATCCCGT
>JASHRR010000464.1 GCA_030037185.1 Xanthobacteraceae bacterium
GGGCTCTGGCAACGCGGTCGGTACGAAACGGGCATGGAGGCAAACCGGCTTCGCCATTGCCGATTTGAACTGTTCGGCTGCCGCCGCCAGTCGTATGGGATTTTTTTATGCGGCATCCCGGCTGATCGCTGATGCCTGACCTCTGGTTCGCACTATTCAAGCTACGCCGGCGCGCAACAGATCGTGCATGTGGACGAGACCGACCGCGCGGTCACCCTCGACGACGAACAAGACGGTTCGCTTCAGGGAATTGAGGATTTCGAGAGCTTCGCCGGCGAGCTGATCGGGGCATACGGTGTTGGGGCCTCGAGTCATGACGTTTTCGACACGCGCATCAAGCAGGTCGGGGCGCATGTGGCGACGCAGGTCGCCGTCCGTGATGATCCCGATCAAATGGCCCCCCGCATCGGTGATGCCGACGCAGCCCCACCCCTTGGCAGACATTTCGACGATCGCGTCCGACATCAGAGTCCCGACCGGTTTGAGCGGCATCTCAGGCCCGGTATGCATCAGGTCGCGGACGAAGGTCAGCGCCGCCCCGAGCCGTCCCCCCGGATGCAAGTCGCGGAAATCAAGCGCCGTGAAGCCGCGGCTTTCCAGGAGGGCGATGGCAAGTGCGTCACCGAGCGCGAGCTGCATCAGCGAGGAGGTGGTTGGGGCGAGATTGTGCGGGCACGCTTCGCGCGCGCTCGGCAGCACAAGCGCAATATCGGCGGCTTTCCCGAGCGTGCTCGCCGCGTCGGCCGTGATGGCGATCAGACCGATGCGGAACCGGCGCGAATAGTTGATGAGGTTCTTGAGCTCGGCGGTTTCGCCCGACCAGGACATCGCGATGATGACGTCGTCCGACGTGATCATGCCGAGATCGCCGTGGCTCGCCTCGGCGGGATGGACGAAAAATGCGGGAGTGCCGGTTGACGAGAGCGTCGCTGCAATCTTGTTGCCGATATGGCCGGATTTCCCCATGCCGCTGACGATGACGCGGCCGCGCGCAGTCTTGATCATTGCGGCGGCACAGATGAGTGCCTGCCTGAGACTGGTGCCGATCGCGGCGCCGAGCGCGCCGAGGCCCTCGGCCTCGACTTTGAGGGTGCGCAACGCGGAGGCGATGAGCGCATCGTCGCGTTCGTTCATGGCCTGGCTTTCGGTATGCAGCATCGATTTCGGCATGGCGAGGTGGCGGTTGCGGCTTCTTAGCACGCGCCGGCGTCGGGGGCGACTGTAGGGGTCCGTGAGGTTGCGAAAGATCGAGTCGCCCTCGCGTCATACCGCGCAATGATACCCCGCCGCGTGACGCGGCGGGGATGTCGCGGCATCCTTGCCGGGGGATCGGATAAAATACGTGGGCGGCCGGGACAGGTCCGGTGATGCTGCGAATCTCGCGGCGCTCTATCCCAGCAGCGACTTGATCTCCGTACGCAGCGCCGGTGCAATGTCGTCGCGCTCCAGCGCATAGGCGATATTCGCGGCCAGAAAGCCGATCTTGCTGCCGCAATCAAAGCTGCGGCCTTCGAATTTAAGGCCATAGAACGGCTGCTTGCGGGCGAGCCGGATCATTGCGTCCGTGATCTGGATTTCGCCGCCGGCACCGCGAGTCTGGTCGGCGAGAATGTTGAAGATCTCTGGCTGCAGAATGTAGCGGCCGGTGATGATGAGATTGGAGGGCGCTTGCTCACGCGGCGGCTTCTCGATCATCTGGGTGATCTCGAAAGCTTGACCGCGCGATTCTCCAACTCCCACCACGCCATACATATGGATGCGGTCCGCCGGGACTTCTTCGACCGCGACCACGTTGGAGTTGTCAGGGAGGCGCCGATATGCCTCCAGCATCTGCGCGAGGCAACTGCGCTTCGCCTGCACCAGCACATCCGGCAACATCAGGGCGAATGGCTCATCGCCGACGATTTCACGCGCGCACCAAACCGCATGCCCGAGCCCAAGCGGTTGTTGCTGGCGGGTGAAACTGGTTTGGCCGGCATCCGGCAAATCGCGCGCGAGCAGCTCGAGCTCTGCACGGCGATTGCGCTCCGTCAGGGTAAGTTCGAGTTCGAATTGCCGGTCGAAATGATCCTCGATCACGCCCTTGTTGCGGCCGGTAACGAAGATGAAATGCTCGATGCCGGCCTGGCGAGCCTCGTCGACCACATGCTGGATCAGCGGACGGTCGACAACCGGAAGCATCTCCTTCGGCATGGCTTTGGTGGCGGGCAGGAAACGTGTACCGAGTCCGGCGACCGGCAGGATGGCTTTGCGAATGAGCTTCATGGGGGGAGGACGCAGGAATAAGGCGGTTGGTCGGAATTGCGATGGTCACCCAGACAATAGGATAAACGCGGCGGCGTGACATGTGGGCAGTAGCACATTTGAAGCTAGATACTATAAGTTCGATGCATTAAGTCGCCGTCAACCAAAATCGTGCGCCAATAGACACTGGCGGGCGATGTTAATTAACGGCGCGGCAGCGCTGCGGGAGAGTAGGAATGGTCAACCTGAGATCGCTGATCGGCATGGCATGCCTCGCCGGCATCTTGGCGGCCGCCAGCGAAAGCGCGACGGCGCAGATTTTTGAGCGGCTGTTTCCGTTTCTCGCGCCCGCCACGCCGGCAACGACAGGCTCGGGTGCAAATTCGAACAGCTCCGGCTGGCCGGATTGGAGCGGACAGTCGGGCAGTTCCGGCCACCCGCTGATGACCGCAGAGGCAATCCTTTCGGCCGCGGCGAACTTCAGGAGCTGCCTGGAAGATCTGTGGCCAGATGCCGCACGGCATGGCGTTTCGCGCGTAACCTTCGACACCTACACGCGCGACCTCACGCCCGATCTGCGCATCATGGACCTGATGGATGCCCAGCCGGAATTCTCCAAGGCCATCTGGGACTATCTGGACACACTGGTCAATGATGGCCGAATCAAGCGCGGCCAGGAGGTCCTGGCGCAATACCGCTCGCTGTTTGACGCGATGGAGCGGGCTTACGGGGTCGATCGCAACATCGTCACAGCGATCTGGGGCATCGAATCAAATTTTGGAACCGCGATCGGTGACCGACCGGTCATTCGATCGACCGCAACGCTTGCGTGCGTCGGCCGCCGTCAAGACTACTTCCGTAACGAGTTCCTCGCCGCCCTGGAAATCCTCGATCGGGGCGACATCAGCCCGCAACGTCTCAAAGGCTCCTGGGCGGGCGCATTCGGCCCGACCCAGTTCATGCCCACGTCGTTTAAGCGCTTCGCGGTCGATTTCGACGGCGACGGCCGCCGCGACGTCGTCGATTCGCCCGCCGATCTTATCGCATCTACGGCCAACAACCTGAAATTGGACGGCTGGATCGCGGGCCAGCCCTGGGGCTACGAAGTGGTGCTGCCGGCCGGCTTCGACTTTTTGCTGGCGGACAGCGCCAAAACAATGACTTTGCGGGAATGGGAGCGGCGAGGCGTGGTGCGGGCGGGCGCCAAAGCATTTCCGCGACCGACCGATCGCGCCTATCTCCTCGTTCCGGGCGGGGCGACTGGGCCTGCATTCCTGATGCTAAACAACTTCCGCGTGCTGCTTAAATACAACCCGGCGGAAGCTTATGCGCTGGCGATCGGCCATCTGGCTGACCGCATGCGGGGCGAGGGGTCATTCACCGCCTCCTGGCCGCGGCAGGAGCGCGTCCTCACGAGCGCCGAACGCTACGAGTTGCAGCAGCACCTGGTGCGCCGCGGGTTCGATATCGGGGGCGAGCCCAACGGCCGCATCAACGCCAAATCCCGCAGCGCGATCAAGAGCTTTCAGGTCTCGCAGGGAGTCGTTCCGGACGGCTTCGCGTCGGCGAGCTTGCTGGAACGCCTGCGCCAGCCATAACGCGCTGTTGTCCCCCCCGCCGGGCGGGCAGGTCGTTAGGGGACGCCTTGGCGGTTCGCAAGGCTCCCCGCAACGGCGGGCAGCATCGGGACCCGGGCGCCCTGCAACGTTATGACTCCCCGTCGACGCTTCAGTCGCTTTAGATCTGGCAGAAGCCGGGCTTAGCCTTCAATCCGACACCTTTTCTGCCTAATGACCGACCACGCTGAGAGTAAACGTGCGTGCGTTCGGGCACGGGGGCCGTGCGACCGCCCAACTTGACCGGAAATTCGAGATGGTCCGTGGCGCCCGATTGGTGATTGCGACAGTCCTGTTAACCACCGCGGAAGCCGCGCTGGCACTGACGCTGTCGGCGCTCATGCCTACGCCGTCGGCTGCGCAGTTCTTCTGGGACGATCGCTCCTCGCCGAACCGGCGGTCGCATGGACTGTTCGACTGGTTCGAGCAGCAGCAGCCGCAGCCGGCGCAACCTCAGCCCGAGCGGGCGCCCGCGCCGCCGGTCGACTACTCCAAGGCTCCGCCGCCGAGGAAGGCCGATGCGAAGGCCGAAACCGCCGTGACGACCCCGATCCTTGTGCTCGGCGACGCAATGGCTGACTGGCTGGCCTACGGGCTTGAGCTCGCCTATACGGACACGCCCGAGATTGGGATCATTCGGGGACATCGTACGAATTCCGGGTTGATCCGCACCGAGGTGCGTAGCGACCCCCGCGGCGAGTATCCCGATTGGCCGCAGGCTGCCCGTGACTTGATCGCGTCGCAAAAGCCCAAATTCGTGCTGATGATGATCGGCATCAATGACCGGCGGCGGTTGCGCGAAACCGGTCCGGCCGCGCAAACCTCGCGTGCGGTGAAACCCGCGCCGCCGACCGTCGCCGATGGTGCAGCGTTGGAATTGGACAAGCCGGCTCCCGACAACCCCCGCGAAACCCCGGCCGTGGCGGCGCCCGAGCCGCCCGCCGTCAACAGGAATCTCGAATTCCGCTCGGATGCATGGAGCGAAGCCTATAGCCGACGCATCGACGACACGATCGCGGCCCTGAAGACCTCGGGAGTACCGGTGTTCTGGGTCGGGTTGCCGCCCTTGCGCGGGCAGAAAGTCGCCGCGGACATCTCCTTTCTCAACGACCTCTACCGCAGCCGGGCCGACAAGGCGGGCATCATCTATATCGACGTGTGGGACGGCTTTGTCGACGAAGACGGCCGCTACTCCCAATTCGGCCCCGATGTCGAAGGTCAGACCCGCCGGCTGCGCACCAACGACGGGATCTACTATACGCAGGCTGGGGCGAGAAAGCTTGCCCATTATGTCCAGCGCGAGGTGCAGCGCTGGTTGAGCACGCGCGCCGCGCCGGTGGCCGTGTCGGTCCCGGAAGAGCCCAAGGTCGAGGCGGCGGCCGCCAGCCGGCCCGGCCCGCATCCGCGCCCGCTCGCCGGCCCGGCGGTCTCGCTGATCGCCGAGCGGGGAAACGAAACCGACGACCTTCTCGGCGGCAATGCCCGCCAACCGGCAAGCGACGCCACGGCAGCCAAAGTCCTGGTACAGGGCGAACCGATACCTGCACCGGCGGGCCGCGCCGATGATTTTGCCTGGCCGCGACGTGGGGTCGCCCCTGTTGGGGAAGATCCGGTGGTTGCCGCTACCGATCTGCCGATGACGCCGATGGTGGCCGAGCGCAGCAACCCAACCGGCGTGGCCGCCGCGGCGCCCTCGACGGAAACTGCTAGCGCGACCACGCAGCCTGCGAAGCCTCCGGCTCGCCGGGTCGCGCGGCCAACCTTGGCGGATGCGCAGCAGTCGCAGTCATTTTACCGTCCCGACTATCGCCGTCCGCAACCAGTCCAGCAACAGCAATACGGTTTTCCCTCCCTGTTTGGCGGTTCGCTGTTTGGCGGTCCGTCTTGGTTCAGCAGGCGATGACGTCGCTCGATCGACTGTAACGGCTCGCGCAACTCCTCTGTTTCGTCTCCTGCGTCGGTACGTGACACCGCACACTGGCAGTTCGTCGCGTACGACCGGGTGTCGACCGACAAACAGGGTCAAAGCGGCGTTCGAGGCGCAGACCTCAACGGCCGCGACTAACAGATCGTCGGCGAGTTCACCGAAATCGAGAGCGGCAAGCGTAATGATCGCCCAAAGTTCGCCGAGGCCCTGAAGGCCGCAAGCGCAAGGCGACCCTCGTCATCGCCAAGCTCGACTCTCGCCCGTAATGTGCATTTCATCTGAGCTGAGGGCTGATGAAGCACAACGTCAGCCTGCGACTCTCCGAACGACGATCGCTTCATGATCCACTTGAAGTCCTTTGCTGAGCAGGAAGCCCGCAAGATCTTCGATCCGCACCAAGGCCGCTCTGCAGGGCGGCCAGGGCGCGCAGGACGAGGCTTGGCGGCGATCTCGCCGAGCGCCGGCGCCAGACCCAGAAGCCCGTGCGGCAAGCCTCGCAACACGCCGCGAAATCTCTGTGAGTAATGCCGCCGACGACGCCGACACGATCCGGGACATCGAGGAGGCAGGCATCATCTCGGCGAACGGCCGATCTGCCCGCCTGCAAATACTGCATCCCGCTTGCCAAGGTGTTTATTGCGGCATCGACGGCTCGCGACAGGCGTGAGGACAGAAGGAGCGCTAGTGCCTACTGGTCCCTTTGCACCGGTGCCGACGGCCGGACCGATCGTTCGTTTTCTGCCCCTGCTCACCTCGGCGGCATGAGCGCGCGTCGCTGTCGGCGATCGCTGCCAATCTGTGGCGTGAGCCAGTTGGCGCTTTACCGGGTGCCACGGAACGGCGGCCGCTCTGGTGCGCTCAGGCCCGCGCAGCCGCGATCCGAACCAGTGGAAGATAGCCGACACATAGGCTGAAGGGGCTTGTCGGGGTGGGCAGCCCATCGCTGGCGGCTTATCCCTGGATGGCTGCCGTGTGGATCGGCGGCGACCGTTCAACAGTTTTATTTCAGTGATCATAGAAATTTTCCTTGACAGAATGACATTATTTCAATAAACATTGAAGTATGAAAAAGCAGGATGCTTTGGTTGCGTTGGCCGCCCTTGCGCAGGACAATCGCCTCGATGTTTTCCGCCTTCTGGTTCAGGCTGGACTGGAAGGCATGCCGGCTGGCGCAGTCTCGGCGGCGCTCGATATCGCGCCAAATACGCTCACCTTCCATTTCGATCGCTTGCGGCAGGCGGGCCTCGTCACGGTACACCGCGAGGGGCGCTCGATGATCTACGCCGCGCGGTTCGAGACGATGAATGAGCTGCTCGGCTTCCTCACCGAAAACTGCTGCCGCGGCGCGCCGGAGAAGTGCAATCCGGTTGCTCCCTGCAAACCCGCGCGCCCAAAGCGTAGCAGGGTTCCCGCTTGACGGAGACTTGACCATGAAGCGCATGCACGTGCACGTGGCCGTTGACGATCTTCACTCCTCGATCGGTTTCTACTCGGCGCTATTCGCCGCTCAGCCAGCCGTCATCAAGACCGACTACGCGAAATGGATGATCGATGACCCGCGCGTGAACTTCGCGATCTCGACACGCGGCCGACAGCCCGGCCTCGACCACCTCGGCATTCAGGTTGATAGCAGGGATGAGCTGCACGAGGTTTATGCTCGCCTGCGCCAAGCTGGCGGCGCTATCATAGAGCAAGGGCAAACGAGCTGTTGCTACGCGAAGTCGGAGAAATCTTGGATCGACGATCCAGCCGGAATTGCCTGGGAAACCTTCCACACCACTGGCGAAAACACCGACTATGGCGACGGCACGGGCGAGCGCGATGCGCGCCTGGCGCACGCCAAGGCCGGCAGGGTGCCCCAGCTCGCAGCAGCGCCAGCCGCTTCCGCCCGCTGCAAGGCCTGAGAGACCCGCTATGGCCGATCGCCCTTTCAACGTGTTGTTCCTGTGCACGGGCAACTCGGCCCGCTCCATCATGGCCGAGGCGATTTTGAACAAAGTGGGGGCGGGCAAGTTCCATGCTTTCAGCGCCGGCAGCCAGCCTAAGGGGCGCGTGCACCCCGAAACCATTCAGCTGCTGCAGGGGCTCGGCTACGACGCCTCGGGTTTGCGATCAAAGTCCTGGAGCGAGTTCGCCAGGCCGGGGGCGCCGCCGCTCGATTTTGTGTTTACGGTCTGCGACAACGCCGCAGCCGAAACATGTCCGGTGTGGCCCGGCCAGCCGATGACCGCGCACTGGGGGGTTCCTGATCCAGCCGAAGCCAAGGGCAATCCTGCCGAGATCGCTCTTGCCTTCAAGCAAGCCTACCGCATGCTGCATCAGCGCATCGGAATTTTCACAGCATTGCCGCTGCGCTCGCTCGACCAGCTTAGTCTGCAGAAGCGGCTGGAGGACATCGGCCGCATGCAGGGTGCAACCGCAAGAACGGCGGAGCCGAGCTAATGCCGTCGCTGGCCCAGCGCAGTCTTGCGGAAGGGTTGGGAACGGCATTCCTGCTGACCGCGGTGGTCGGCTCGGGCATCATGGCGGCGAAGCTGGCCGGCGGGAATGGCGCGCTCGCGCTCCTGTGCAACACGCTGCCCACTGGCGCCATTCTAGCGGTGCTGATCTTGATTTTCGGCCCTCTCTCCGGCGCCCACTTCAACCCCGCCGTCACCCTGGCCTTCGCCTTGGGCCGGCACTTCCCCCCGCGCGAAGTCCCTTTCTACTGGGCGGCCCAATGCGGCGGCGCCATCGCCGCCAGCGGGCTTTTGGTTCTTCTCCTTCCTCCGGGCCGTGCCTACGGGACCACCCTCTCCTCGGTGCATCCCCCGCAGGCACTGGCCTGGGAAGGGGTTCTGACCTTCTTCCTCATGTTCGTCATTATGGCGGTAGCCACTGACACCCGGGCTGAGGGCACCATGGCTGGGGTCGCCATCGGCGGCACGGTCATGCTGGCGGCCTTTGTGGGCGGGCCCGTGACCGGAGCTTCCATGAACCCCGCCCGGTCCCTGGCTCCGGCCCTATTTCAGGGGCGGTTG
>JASHRR010000465.1 GCA_030037185.1 Xanthobacteraceae bacterium
GAGCTGGCCGCAACTGTCTCCGCCACGCCCCAGCTCGTGGCCGCACCCGAGTTGAAGCCGCGGGACGAAGCCGAGCGCCGCCAAATCACGGTGATGTTCTCGGATTTGGTCGGTTCGACGGCACTCGCCGCCTGCATGGACCCGGAGGACCTGCGAGAGATTGTTTCGGCTTATCAGAATTGCGTCGCCGAGACCGTGAACCACCTCGGCGGATTCGTCGCCCGATATATGGGAGACGGCGTCCTCCTGTATTTTGGTTATCCACAAGCTCAGGAGGACGACGCCGAGCGAGCGGTACGGGCTGGGCTGGCGTTGATCGCGGCGGTGGCCGGGCTCGAGATGCGCGCGTCGCTGCAAACGCGTGCCGGCATAGCGACCGGGCTAGTCGTGGTCGGCGACCTGATCGGATCGTGGGAGACGCAGGAGCGCAGGATCGTCGGAGAGACCCCGAACCTCGCGGCGCGCCTGCAGGAGATCGCCGAGCCGGATACGGTCGTCATCGCCGAGGGCACACGAAGACTTCTCGGCAACCTCTTCGAGGTCGAGGACCTCGGGCCAAGCGGCCTCAAGGGCTTTCCCGGGCCAGTGCGGGCATGGGCGGTGCTGCGGCCAAGTTCCGTGGAAAGCCGTTTCGAGGCGCTGCGCACGCCCGGCCTGACCGCCCTCGTCGGGCGGGAAGAAGAATCCGAATTGCTGCTTCGGCGCTGGTCCAAGGCAAAGACCAGTGAGGGTCAGGTTGTGCTGCTCTCCGGCGAGGCCGGTATCGGGAAATCCCGACTCGCGGTTGCGCTTCTGGAATGCCTCGCTGACGAGCCGCACACGCGCTTGCGCTATTTCTGTTCCTCGCAACGCACTAGCAGCCCGCTTTATCCGATTATCGCCCAGATGGAACGTGCCGCCGGACTGGCGCGTGACGACGCCCCGCAAGCGAGGCTCGACAAGCTTGATGCAATGCTCGCAAAGACCTCAACCTCTATGCAGGATGCCACGCTCCTTGCTGAGATGCTGTCACTGCCGAATGATGGACGCTATCCCGCGCTCGAGCTCTCCCCGCAGCAGCGCCGGCAAAGAACGCTGGACGCGCTCAATTTACAAATGGAGGCGCTGTCACGGTCTAGTCCAGTGCTGATGATCTTCGAGGATGTGCATTGGATCGACCCCACGAGCCTGGAAGCGCTTGGTCGGGCGGTGGACAGGATTCGGTCTCTTCGCGTGTTGCTGATCGTGACCTACCGGCCGGACTTCGAGCCGCCCTGGATCGGCCGGCCGCATGTGACGGTCCGCACGATTGGTCGTCTGGCGCAGCGGGACGTCGATACAATGATCGACCAGGTCGTCGGCGACAAGCCCCTGCCGGTGAGCATTCGGCGGGACATCATTGAGCGCACTGACGGCATCCCGCTGTTCGTGGAAGAAATGACGAAGGCGGTGCTGGAGACAGAAAGCGAGGATGAAGCACGTCGGACCGCCGCCTTGATTCCCTCCTCGGCATCGGCGATTCCCGCAACCTTGCATGCATCGTTGATGGCACGGCTCGACCGACTCGGCCGCGCCAAGACGCTGGCGCAGATTGGCGCGGCGATCGGCCGCGAGTTCTCGCATGCCCTGCTGGCTGCGGTGGTGCGCAAGCCGGAGGCGGAGATCGGGTCGGGACTCGGTCGTCTCATTCAGGCTGGCTTACTTTACCGTCAGGGCGAGCCGCCGCACGCAACGTACTTGTTCAAGCATGCACTGATACAAGACGCGGCTTACAGCACGCTACTGCGCGAGGCGCGACGCGCGCTTCACGCTCGGATCGCCGAAACGCTTGAGGGCCAATTCGCCGATATCGTGGAGCGTCGCCCCGATCTCTTAGCGCGACACTGCACGGAAGCGGGACTAATCGAGAAGGCCGCGCATCAGTGGGGCAAAGCTGGACGGCTGTCGCTCGACCTGGTTGCCCTCCAAGAAGCCGTCGCCTATCTGCAAGAAGGGTTGGCCACCATCGAGCAGCTCCCATCTTCTGCGGACCGCGACAGCATCGAACTTGCGCTCCGGGAGCCGCTACACGCGGCGCGGCTTCAGTGGCACGGCTGGGCGTCGCCGGAGGTGGGGGCGAACGCGACAGCCATTCTTCATTTGGCCCAACGGCAGGGAAGGTCGGAGAGTCTGCTGGTCGGGCTCTGGGGAATGTGGGTCAATACGCTTACACAGGGCCGGATTGCAGAGACCTCTTACTGGGCTCAACGCCTGCTCACGGAGGGAAACGAGAGTAAGAACGTCGATATGCAGATCTTGGGGCACCGCGCCAGCGGGTTCTCCCACTTCTACCTCGGTGAGCTTAAGGGCGCGCTTGAGCAGGGCGACAAGGCCCTCGCCCTCTACGACGCGCAGCGAGCCGAGCGATGGAGGGCGCTGGCAGGGAATGATGTTAAAACGGCGGTCGGCATCTTCTCGTCTCAGGCGCTCTGGATGCTGGGCTACCCGGACCAGGCTTCACAGATGACCGACCAGTTGGATGCTGATTCTCGCCGCCTGGGGCATCCGTTCGACATCGGCTGGGCCTCGACATGGGGGGCATACGTCCTCGACTACCGGTGCGAGCCCGATCGGCTGTTGGCGCGCGCCCACGAGGCCGAACGCATCGGACGCGAACAAAGCGTCCCAGTCTTCAACAAGGCGTTTGTCCCGATGTGCGAAGGCCTCGCCATGCTGCGCAAGGGCGAGCTGCTCGAGGCTATCTCCTCGTTGGAGCGTGGCATCGAAGGTTGGCGCGCGACCGGCGGCTATCTCAATGTTCCGTTCCTGAAAGGTGCGCTCGCCGAAGCATTATCGCGCGAGGGCGATTTTGAAACAGGCCTCCGTTTGTTGGACGAATGCTTGGACCAGATTAAGAGGCCAGGATGGCGCGAGCGGGTATGGCTCGCGGAGATCCTGCGGCTCAAGGGTTGGGTGCTCATGGGTCAAGGCCGGCGCACAGAGGCCGAGACGCAGCTTCGAGCGTCAATCGAATGTGCACGAGGGCAGCAGGCCAAATCATGGGAGTTGCGCAGTTCGACGACGCTCGCGCAGTTGTTCATCGAGTGCGGCCAGCGTGACGCCGCACGCCAGCTGCTCGCGCCTATCTACGGCTGGTTCACCGAAGGCTTCGACACGCTCGACTTGAAGGAGGCCAAGGCCTTACTCGACGAGCTGGCGCAATGAGGGCGCTCATGGTTGCGAGTCGCGAAGGGCCGCGACCGGTTCGGCCTGCCCGGCGCCAAAAGGGCGCAGCGTCGCTGTTTTCTGGTATAAAAAATCGACGGCAAAAACCGACGTAAAATCAAACGGCGTTA
>JASHRR010000466.1 GCA_030037185.1 Xanthobacteraceae bacterium
ACCCTCAAGGCGCGCGGTTGCGACATTGTCTCCGGCGGCACCGACACGCATCTCATGCTGGTCGATTTGCGGCCCAAGCGGCTGACCGGCAAGACCGCCGAGACGGCGCTTGGTCGTGCGCACATCACTTGCAACAAAAACGGCATTCCGTTCGATCCGGAAAAGCCCGCAGTAACCTCTGGCATCCGGCTGGGCACGCCGGCCTGCACGACGCGCGGGTTTGGGGTCGCTGAATTTCGCCAGGTCGGCACCTTGATCGCAGAAGTCCTTGACGTGCTGTCGCAAAAGGGCACCGACGCGGACAGTCTGGTCGAAGCGTCGGTGCGCAGCAAGGTCAGGAGCCTCCTGGCGCGGTTTCCGATTTACTGTTGAAGAGTAAAATGATGCGTTGCCCAACGTGCACGAGTCTCGATACCCAGGTGAAAGACTCCCGGCCTACTGAAGATTCGTCGGCGATCAGGCGCCGGCGGTTGTGCCTCGCCTGCGGGTTCCGCTTCACCACCTTCGAACGCGTGCAGCTGCGCGAGCTCGTGGTCATCAAGCGCAATGGCCGCCGGGTCCCGTTCGACCGCGACAAGCTCGCGCGCTCGGTCACCATTGCGATGCGCAAGCGCAATGTCGATCCCGAGCGGATCGAGCAAACCGTGTCCAGGATCGTGCGCGACCTCGAAAGCCTGGGCGAGAACGAGGTCACCAGCGAAACGATCGGGGAAACCGTGATGGCGCACCTGCGCGACCTCGACGACGTCGCCTATGTGCGTTTCGCCTCGGTCTACCGCAATTTCCGCGAGGCCAAGGATTTCGAGCGGGTGCTCGGCGAATTGTCAGGCGACGATGATGTGCCGGTCGTGCCGGCACGGAAGTAGCGACATTATGGCCGGTCATAACGTTTGTCTCGACCAGCGCTTCATGTCGCTTGCCCTCGCCCTAGGCCGGCGTGGATTAGGCAATACCTGGCCGAACCCTGCCGTGGGCGCCGTGGTGGTGCGCGATGACGGCGAGCCGGTCATCGTCGGTCGCGGCTGGACCCAGCCACGCGGGCGTCCCCATGCGGAGACCGAAGCCCTGCACCGCGCCGGTGCCGCGGCCCGCGGGGCGACGCTCTATGCGACGCTCGAGCCGTGCTCGCATCAGGGCAAGACGCCGCCCTGTACCGATGCCATCATTGCGGCGGGGATCGTGCGGGTGGTGTCGGCGATCGAGGACCCGAACGCGCTCGCTGGACGCGGCCATGCGCTGTTGCGAGCGAGCGGCATCGCCGTCGATGTGGGGATCGGCGCGGCCGAAGCCTGCCGCGCCCATGCCGGGCATATCCGCAGAGTCTGCGATCACCGCCCGCACATCTTGTTAAAACTGGCGGTATCGGCCGATGGCAAGGTCGGGCTTGCCGGGCGCAAGCCGGTACCGATCACGGGCGAGGCGGCGCGCGCGCGTGTGCATCTCATCCGGGCCATGAATGACGCGATCCTCATCGGCATCGGCACGGCGCTCATGGATGACCCGCAGCTCACCTGCCGGCTGCCCGGCATGGCGGCGCGTTCGCCGGTGCGGGTGGTGTTCGACCCTGGCCTGCGCCTGCCGGTCACGACAGCGTTGGTGCGCAGCGCGCGCGAGACGCCCGTCTGGGTCATCGCCGGTGAGGGTGCGCCAAGGGAGGCAGAGGCGGTTCTGGCCGCGCGGGGCGTCGAGGTGTTCCGCCTGCCGACCACCTTTTCGCGGCAGACGTCGGCGAGGGCGGGCGGCGAACGGGACGCTCTCGCGCCGCAATCCCACGCGCCGCAAACCTCCCCCGTGCGGGGAGAGGGGCCAGAAGGCGCGGCGCGAACGTACCGGGGCTTCGACCTGTTGGCCGTGCTGCACCTCCTCGCCGAGCGGGGCATTACCCGGCTGATGGTGGAGGGCGGGCCGACCGTGGCAGCGGCTTTCCTCACGAGCGATCTCATCGACGAGGTGGCGCTGCTGCGTGGCCCGATCGCGATCGGCCCGGACGGGATTGACGCGCTGGAAGGGATGCCGCTCGACGCGCTCGCAGCTTCGCCGAAGCTGCGCTCGCTTGGGGTTGAGACCGTCGGCGACGACACTATCGAGACCTTCGAGAGGGCCTGAAATGTTCACCGGCATCGTCACCGACATTGGCGAGGTGATCGCTGCTTCAGCGAGGGCAAACAACCTGAGCCAGCTTAAGATTGCCTGCCATTACGACCGTGCCAGCATCGTGGACGGCGCCTCGATCGCTTGCAACGGTGTCTGCCTCACCGTCGTAGCTGCGGGCATCGAGGACGGTCACACCTGGTTTTCGGCGGATGCCGCCGCCGAGACGCTGGCCGTCACCACGGCCGGCAGATGGCGGCATGGCACAAGGCTTAATCTCGAGCGCGCCCTCAGGGTCGGCGACGAACTTGGCGGCCACATTGTGACCGGCCACGTTGATGGGGTCGCGCAGCTTGTGGCGCGGGAGGATCTCACCGAGATGGCGCGGCTCACCTTTCAGGCGCCGCCGCAGCTTTCGCGTTTCATTGCCGCCAAAGGCTCCGTTGCGCTCGACGGCGTCTCGCTCACCGTCAACGCGGTGACGGACGACCGCTTTGAGGTCCTGATCATTCCTCATACGCTTGAGGTGACGACCTTCGGGGCGCTGCGGGCCGGTGACGCTGTCAATCTCGAAGCTGACCTGATGGCGCGCTAT
>JASHRR010000467.1 GCA_030037185.1 Xanthobacteraceae bacterium
GATAACGCCACATTCGCCGCCGCGCTTGCGGCAAAGCACAAGGTCGGGGAGGTGATCGGCCCCGATCTCTTCAAGGTCGCCGCCGAAACTCTGGTGGCCGCCGGTTTCTCCTGACGACCCCCAAGAGGGGCCTCGCTCACGTGAGGGTGTGGACGGTTCGATTGAGCTTGGCATCCGCGCGAGCCTCAAGCGCATCGAGGGCGATGCGCATCACATCTGCCTTGTGGCGGATGTGGCGACGCGCAATCGCGGCAAATCGCACCCCGTCACGCGCTTCGAGCGCCGTCATCATCTCTTGGTGCTCTTCCACCGCATCCGCCCATTGAGGCGGCGCCTTGGGAGTGACGAAGAACAGGCTGCGCAGGCGCGTCTGCAGCATGTTGTATGTCTCGCTGAGCGTCTTGTTAGTGGCGGCAGCGATAATCGCGTCGTGGATGGTGCGATTAAGCTCGCCATAGGACTCCTTGTCCCCGAAGCGGTAATGTTCGACCATTTGGGTGTGAATATCTCGAAGGCGCACGATCTCGTCCTTGTGGATGCTCGCACATGCGAGCTCTCCGGCCAACGCTTCCATGGCTCCCAGCATAGGAATAATTTCCTCTGTTTCCTTGCGGGTGACGCGGGCGACGGTGGCGCCCTTGTTGGGAAGAAGCTGCACCAGTCCCTCGGCGGAGAGAACCTTGAGCGCCTCGCGCAACGGCGTCCGCGATACTCCGAAATGGTCGCACAGACGAGATTCAGCGATCCGACTCCCGGGCCGAAGCTCACCCTCGATGATCATGTTCCGCAGCAGCATAACCAGCTCGTCATGCAGGGTTCTGCGGAGAATGGGTGGATGGACAGACATTATCGGCCGACTCCTACACTGATCGGCCGCGCCGCGCATGCCGTGGCCGATGCCCCGTCAGGATTTTAGATTTGAGAGCTCGTGATCCTCCCCAGCCCCAAGAAGAGTCGGTTGTTGTTGTTGCGTCGACAAATCAGCCAAACAAAGGTCGCTTATCGCACAGGCACATCACACCGCTACGACGGAAGAAAGGCGCGGGCGAAGCCTCAAAAGGGCAAAACAATGGCTCAACAACCGGGGCCTGTGCCCTCGACCTCACCTTCTCTCCCGCCACGAACGTGGCGACTGCATTGACCACTTTCTTGGACGGACGGCTGCGCGGTTTTGAGGCAAGGCGTCAGAGGAAATTTCCGTGACAACGCTACGGTCAATTTCGGGCCCCATCGGGGCAATCGCGCACCGAAATGCAGTAGTGGTTACGTTTTTTTGACGACCGTTTTTGGAAGTTCGCGGTTCAGACCTGCGGCCCGTCGCCGACCGGCCCCCCGGGGGATCTCGCGCTGGTTGGGGGGAGGCAGTAATCTGCGTGGCTGCCGGTCGCCTGCGCCGCCGTCATAGGTTATTAGATCGCGACGCTCCAACGCCGCGCCCGCCACCGTTGCACGGTTGCTAATCGTCGATACAGAAAACCATAAAAGTCGCGTCGCTGCGATCTGGCGCTTTTGTTTTTGCGGCAGCGGCAGCTGGTGCAGCGTGCGCCGACGCTTGATGGGATGCCTGGATTTCCTGCTCATTCACCTCGTGCAACAGCGGTTCGCAGGCCCGGCATCGGCAGGCTTTTGACGGCTGCAGATCGCCCCATGCGCCACACCCGCGCGTTCGCAGCCGAGGCAGACGCTGACGCGTTCAGGGTCCAATCCTCCTTGCCGCCTCCACCATTGCGTTCAGCTCCCATTCAATGCCGGGCGCCGTCGAAGGCTGCGCCGCGGGTATTGCCAGCGCGATCCGAATCCGGCAGTTGGCTGTCGTTCCGGCAACCGGTTTGCGGCTCGCATCGCCCACCGCCGCCAGCGGAGCGGCGGCGAGGACGGCTTTGCTGTCGGCATGCCATTCCCGGATTTCGCTTCGCTCAATCCGGGCTACGGTCTAGTATCGTGTCGAACGCGCGCAGGGCAGATGAGCAAAGGGCAATCCGCCCCGCCCGTGGTCGGCGATCAAATCGCGCCCGCGCTTCGCGCGGGCCCGATCGACTAACCCACGTATGGATGTTACCCCGGTTGTTAAGCGAGCGAGAAATCCATGGACATGACCGGAACCCAGCACATTGAGGCGCCGCGCGATGTGGTGTGGGCAGCGCTCAACGATGTCGAGGTGCTGCGCCAATCGATTCCGGGCTGCCAGTCGATCGAGCAGGTGTCGGATACCGAGATGAATGCCAAGGTCACCCTCAAGGTTGGTCCTGTGAAGGCGGCCTTCACCGGCAAAGTGACGCTGTCTGATCTCGATCCTCCCAACGGCTACACGATCACCGGCGAGGGCTCGGGCGGCGCCGCCGGCTTCGCCAAGGGTAGCGCCGTTGTCCGTCTGGTTGAGGGCGCCGGCGCCACCGCCCTCAATTACGAGGTGAAGGCGCAGGTTGGCGGCAAGCTTGCCCAGCTCGGCTCGCGCCTGATCGACGCCACCGCGAAAAAGCTCACCGCGGAGTTTTTCGAAAAATTCGGGGAGGCGGTTGCCCCGCCGGAGACGATTGCCGAGCCGGCGACGCCGGAGAAGCAAAAGGGCTGGTTCCGCAGGCTGATCAAGAAATAGTCGAAAGGCTTGCGGGACGTAACTCGCTCGATTGCGGCTTTCGTAAAGCTTGCGGGAGCAAGGCGTGTGGAGAGTGATCACGCCATCTCTGGCCGGTTCACCAGCTAGCCACGCCGGCGATTTGCCGGGTGGCAACATTGACGCGGTTGAACAGGTTCGTAATGGCAATCCACAGTACCAGGCCGGCGAGCGCGCGCTCATCATAGTGCTTGGCCGCCTCGGCCCAGATATGGTCCGGCACCGGGTCTGCACGGTCGTCGAGCCGGGTCATAGCCTCGCTCAAGGCGAGCGCTGCGCGCTCGGCGTCCGAGAAACAGGGCGCCTCGCGCCACGCCGCCACCGCAAACAGTCGCTCGTCCGTCTCACCGGCCTGCCTGGCGTGCTTCACGCCGCCGTCGACGCAGAAGCTGCATCCATTGATCTGGCTGGCGCGCAGATGCACGAGTTGCATGACTTTAGGGGGCGTCCCAGCCTTCTGGGCGGCGGCGATGAGTGCTTGGATTGCCTGCACGGCGCCTGGCAATAGGGCGGCGGGGTTGTTGATACGGGTTTGCATGCGCTTGTCCTTGTCACATCGGCTTGACGTCGTTCGTCACAGCGATGACGGACCGGGCTCAGGGAATGTGACCGATGGACGAAAAAGAAATTCTGGCTCAGCGCTTCGAGGCTAACCGCGGGCACTTGCGGGCGGTCGCGTATCGCATGCTCGGCTCAAGCAGCGAAGCCGATGACGCGGTGCAGGAAGCCTGGCTCCGCGTTGCGGGCGCCGATGCCGCCGGGGTGGAAAATCTGCGCGGCTGGCTGACCACGATCGTCGCGCGCATTTGCCTGGATGCGCTGCGCAAGCGCAAGACGCGGCGCGAAGAGCCGATCGGTGTCGACGCCGTAGCGATCGCGAGCAGCGACGACGTGGAGCGTCAGTCCATGATCGCCGATTCGATCGGCCTGGCCATGCTGGTGGTGCTCGAGCGGCTGGCGCCGGCGGAACGGGTGGCATTCGTTCTGCA
>JASHRR010000468.1 GCA_030037185.1 Xanthobacteraceae bacterium
GGGCGTGGCCCAGAGCCACGCTGCCACGATCATGGCCATCGCGAGGAGGAAGAATGGCAAACCGGTCCAATCGGGGCTCTCCACACCGGCGAACATGTGATTGGTGTTCTGCCTGAGCCCAGTGATGAACACAAGGACGCCGTGAACGATGATGAAGAATACGAACCAGCAAAAGCCCAGAAAGTGGATCGACCGGGCGACCTGGCGGTTAAACACCCTGCCCAGCCATCCCAACCTGTTGGAGAAAGCCGGCCCCTGCAACAGCCCCATTGCGATTTGAATCGGCGCGGCGATGAAGAAGGTGAAGAAATAGGTGAGCTGCTGTAGGTTGTTAAAGCGCGACCACGGCTCCGGGGGTGGGAAGTTCAACGACGCGTATTGGATTGCGGTTGACAGCGCGTTGGGAAAGACCTCCCAGGTGAGCGGGACGAGACGCTTCCATTGGTCGGTCACGAACAGCAGGACGAAAAAGGCGACGCCGTTGAGGGTCCACAGCAGGTTGACCGAGAAGTGCCACCAGCGTGCGAGCCCGATGGAATGGCGTAGACCCGGGATGCCTAGCCAGTCGGGCAGCGTGACGGCGTCGTCCTTGGCGGTCCAAATGCGGTCCGCAGGTACGGGATGCGAGAACCGGAACCACTCCGTTCCTGGGGTGCAGTCGCGATTCCAATAAAGCCGCGGATGATCGGCCAGGATCTGAATGCCGGCGCGCATGATGAAGTACATGAAGAACATGTTCAAGAAGTGCTGCAGGCGCATCCACCCCGGAAAGCCGGGGGCGGCGGGCTGCGCTTGGGCGACGCCGGGATAGCGCCGGATGAAGGCTTCTACCGCAGGGATCTCACGCAGTGATTGGGCGACTGCGATCAGGATGATTAGCCCCAACCCGATCGGCAGCACGGCCCACAGGACGTTGATCCAACGCTTTCCGATCCGCACGTGCGGGACAATGGCGCGGCGCGGCGGTATATAACGGTCCCAATCGTCCAGCCGGATATGGGCCCCGGCTGGCGTGAGGTGTGCGGCGAATGGATCGTGCGTCGAGACGCTTTCAGGTGCGGCTGTCATAAGCCACCTCCTTCTCGGGCACTCACGCTCGGCCAATTTGGGCACGACGAGTGGCGATGCGGCAACGAGATAGTGGTTGAGCCATGTTCAGCGTTCGTATGAAGTTGCCGAGGTTGTAGCCGGCACATGAAACTGGAGGCGCACCGTGTTGGCGGCGAAGGTGCCGAGACAGCTGGGGCCACTTGATCGCGCCCTTTGCCCTCCTCGACCCATTGCGCTGTCGTGTCGCGCTGATTGTAGAAGGCGACGACGTGCTCGGCCGGCCGCGCCAGGTTGCTGATAATAAAGCCGAGACGCGGGTAAAGTTCCTCCGGATCTCCGGACGCCAATCGACCTTGGCCACGACGGACGCTCACTTGCGAGGTACGCCGTGTTCGGCGCGCTTTTTGGAGAAAGATTGGAGAAGCCGGCGCACCCGGGCCCGATCGTCTACCGCCGTTGAAACAAGCCTTGCAATTTGGACGCCGCGTTCGGTTCGACCATCTATAACTTCGTTTGACGAAGCGCACGAGTATCATTCTTCAAAGGGAAAAGGGCGACCCTCGCGGCTCCCAATACGGTCCCCACCGCTCGCCCTGATTTGATTTGTCGATGTGTCAGCCCAGCGTGTGTGCGCTATGGGCGGGTTTGGCTCGAAGCTTCCGCATCACAGCGAGGCTGAAATCATCAGACGTGACGACGGCTGTTCGAAGGCGCTGCCCGACGAGCCGACGAGCTGATGGCGCGCATCCCCGGGCCGAGCGCGCTTTGTGGGTTGCGGAGCAAATCGACCTCGCGAGTGCCGGGGGCCGTCGGTCGGGTCGGAGATCGCTGCTTGGGAGCGTGAGCCTCGGCGCCTGCGCTGGGGAACGATCGCAGTGTTAGCGATGGTGGCTCTACTGGCGGGGTGGGCTTCGTGAAAGGATTTCGTGGCGAGGCGTGGCACTTACATTCCCATCGGCCAGCGCCGAAAGGAACCTCTCCCGACCGCGCATTGCGCCCGACGGAGATTTTTGGGGATGGAACATGTCGCTTAAATCCCCGTTTGATCGGAAGGGTTGCCCGATCAGCTTCCGCAGCATCCGTAACCGGCGGGCCTCGTGACGGAGGTGCCTGCACGGTGTCAGCCCAGAAGGCAAGAGCGGAGGACAGCGCACGCTCTGCAAATTTTCTGCGGTTTTCCCAACTCTGCGGGAGGTCCAGATGAGCACAGCCGACTTAAAATCCGATGCACCGACCCCCCGACCGCTCATCGGGCAAAAGGCTCTGGTCACCGGGACAAATTCGGGTATCGGCCGCGCCGTGGCGATCGGCCTGGGTCAAGCCGGCGCCGATGTCGTCGTCAACTATGTCGCAGGCGAGGATCGTGCTCAGGAGGTGGTCGGTAGCATCGAGCAGCATGGTGTCAAGGCTTACGCCCATCTCGCGGACGTCTCCAATGAAGCTCAGCTCCGGGACATGTTCAACACGATGGTGAAGCGGCTGGGTACGATCGACATCCTCGTCAACAATGCCGGACTGCAACGTGATTCGCCGTTTCAGGATATGACGCTCGCCCAATGGAATATGGTGATTTCGGTAAATTTGACGGGTCAATTCCTCTGTGCGCGGCCGCGATTGTCGAATTCCTGCGCCGGGGGGGGCGTCCCGAAGTGTCGTCCGGCGCTGGCAAGATCATTTGCATGAGTTCGAGATCCCGTGGGCCGGTCACTGCAACTACGCGGCATCGAAGGGCAGCATCATGATGCTCATGAAAAGCATCGCCCAGGAATTCGCACCGCATCGGATCCGCGTCAACAGCATCGCGCCCGGAGCGATCCGCACCCCCATCAACGCCGCGACCTGGAAGGCCAAAGAGGCCTACGACGCACTGATGAGGCTGGTGCCCTACCGCCGCATCGGAGAGCCGGATGACATCGCCAAAGCAGCCGTCTGGCTTGCCTCCGATCAGGCCGACTACGTGGTTGGCGCCACGCTGTTCGTTGACGGCGGCATGATGCTGTTTCCAGGATTCTCGACCGGCGGCTGACAGGCGAGACGGAGCGGATAATTATGGCCAGCGAGCGTTATGACATCATCATCATTGGCACTGGTGCGGGGGGAGGTACCCTCGCCCATCGCCTCGCGCCGAGCGGCAAGCGAATCCTGCTTCTGGAACGCGGTGACTTTCTGCCGCGCGAACAAGAGAATTGGGATTCTACCGCCGTCTTCGTCGATGCAAAGTATCAGGCGAAAGAGACCTGGTACGGCAGGGATGGCCGAGCGTTCCACCCTGGGATCCACTATTGGGTGGGGGGCAATACCAAGATGTACGGTGCGGCGTTGTTTCGCCTGCGCAAGGAGGATTTCGGCGAGATCGAACATCATGGCGGCAGATCCCCGGCTTGGCCGCTCGCGTATGAGGATTTCGAGCCCTACTATTCTGAAGCCGAGCACATTTACCAGGTCCACGGCCAGCATGGCGTCGACCCGACCGAACCGCCGGCAAGCCGGCCTTACCCCTTCCCGCCGGTCTCACACGAGCCGCGCATCCAGGAGCTCCATGATGCCTTGGAACGGGAGGGCCATCATCCATTCCCCCTGCCGCTCGGGATGCTGCTCGACGAAAAGAACGGCAAGCGACAGCGCACCAGCACCTGCATCCGTTGCGATGCTTTCGACGGTTATCCCTGCCTGGTCAACGGCAAGGCGGACGCGCAGATCATCTGCGTCGAGCCGACGCTCAAACACGCGAATGTCACCCTTGTCACCAATGCGTTCGTCGAGCGCTTGGAGACCGACCGCGCCGGCCGCAGCGTGAGCGCGGTTTGTGTCGATCACGAAGGCAGCAAGGAGGCGTACTCGGCGGATATTGTCGTCGTCGCATGCGGAGCTCTAAACTCGGCTCTTCTGCTCTTGCGCTCTGCTTGCGACAAGCATCCGGACGGGCTCGCCAACAGCTCGGGCGTCGTCGGCCGGCACTACATGCGACACAACAATACGGCTTTCATGGCCATCTCGCGCCAGCGCAATCCGACGAAATTTCAAAAGACGCTGGCCCTTAACGACTTCTATTTCAACGCCCCCGACTTTCCCTACCCGCTGGGTCACATCCAGATGATGGGCAAATCGCATGGTGAGACGATCGCGGCGGAGGCGGGTTCCTGGACCTCATTGATGCCCGAAATGCCCTTCGACATCATGGCCCACCATGCGATGGATTTCTGGCTGACCTCGGAAGATCTTCCGGACCCCAACAACCGGATCATGTACGACCGCGACGGCCGGGTCCTCCTCGACCTCTGTGAGAACAACATGGAGGGTCACAGGCGGCTTCAGGTCAAGCTCAAGGCCATGCTGGCCTCGCTCGGTCTCCATCCTCATCTGCTGCCGCGCTCGCTCTATCTGGGCAAGGACATCCCGATCGGCGGCACGGCGCATCAGGCCGGGACCATCCGCTTCGGCCGGGACCCCAAGACATCGGCACTCGATCTCGATTGCAAGGCTCACGATCTCGACAATCTCTATGTCGTCGATGCCAGTTTCTTTGTCTCGATTGGCGCCGTGAACCCGTCGCTTACCATCATCGCCAATGCGCTGCGCGTCGGCGATCATCTCATGGAACGGCTCGGCAGAGGCTCACGACCTTGAGCTTTACGGTGCCTCTGTCGCTCTGCTATCTGCTGGTCGTGCTCTTTCTGCCTTTAAGCGGCCTCGACAAAATCCTCAACTTCAGCGGCGCGGTAGCTCAGGCAAGAGTATCCAGGACGTGGCATCTTAGCGGGCTATTGCGGGATCACAGCGTTGCTCTCGAAGCAGTTCTGGAAGCCGGGTGACTTCTGGGGACTTCCTCAAGAACCTTCCTCGCCGGCGGGTCCTGCTCATCGCCTTCGGCACGGACGCGCGACAGGTTGCGGCTTTGCTGTCGCGTCCGCGACTCTCCTCGCATCCGTATTCGGCTCGCCAAGCGGCGCACTGAGGCCCAGGCATCCCCAGTCCGAAATGCATTCGCAGGACGGCGCGATCACAGAGGTTGCATGGTGCGTCACACCTGCGCGCGCCTCTCGAGAACGATCATGCGGGCCACCGCGTCGTAGAGCGCCCGCCGTGCGGAATAGCGCCGCGCCAGGAAATCACCTCCTCGCACACGCGCAGCGGAAGATCGTCCAGACTTGCTTGTTCGCCACCTGCCCCGGAATATCACGCATCTGATTGACGGCTCCGCGCATGTGATCGACTTGCTAGAGCATCTTTATGATTGATAGCGATAGTGTGAGTTTGCAACGTAGTTTGCGCATTCGGTCTGCGTGTGATGGCTGTAAGCGCATCAGCAATAGCCGCGATCACGGCATCGAGGGATTCGGCCGGCAGCTTTTCGCAGCAGTACCTTGATCCTGGTGAAGAGCCGCTCAATCGGATTGATATCGGAACTGCAGGCGGGAAGGTGACGCAGTTCGGCGCCGGCGGCTTCGATGAGGTGTGTGATGCCGGCCACTTTGTGGCTGGCGAGACGGTCGAGGATGACGATATCGCCTTGACGTAAGGTCGGGTCGACGCATTGCTCGATATAGGCACGGAAACTCTCGGCACCCGCGGGGCCGTCGAGCCCGCAGTGGACTGTAACTTCGCCCACGGGGCAGAGCCGCAGGGAAAGGTCGTGGTCTTGCAATGTTCCCACGGAGAGAGGAGGCGGCGCCCAAGCGGGTAACGTCCATAGCGACGTGTGATGTTCGTCGCCGCACCTATTTGGTCGAGGCGTGTTCACTCAGAAGTGGCTGCGGGTGATCGTGGGCTCAACTGTGGCCCTGACCTGAGAGCGCTCGATCGAGGTAATATGCCGCGCTGATGAGAGAGAGGTGGGCGAAGGCCTGCGGGAAGTTGCCAAGATGTTCACCGGCAGGACCGAGCTCCTCTGAAAAGAGCCCGACATGGTTCGCGTAGCCCAGCATCTTTTCGAAAAGGAACCGAGCCTGCTTGACGTCGCCCGCACGGGCAAGACATTCGACGTACCAGAAGGTGCACATGTTGAAAGTACCCTCGCCTCCCCGCAGTCCATCGATTCCTGCGTCGCTGGAATAGCGGTAGACCAAGCTGTCATCGAGGAGCCGATCACCGATTACTTTCAACGTGGAAAGCCAGCGCGGATCCGTAGGACTGACGAAGCGGATGAGCGGCATTAGCAGGCAGGAGGCATCCAACGCTGTGCTTCCGTTGCTTTGCACAAAGGCACCCTGCTGGGGGTCCCAGAATTCCGTGTGGATCTGCCGGTAGATGGCATCGCGAGTTTCGAGCCAATCCAGCATGGGCGCCGGGAGGCCCCGTTTGCGGGCGAGGCGGATTGCGCGATCAAAAGCAACCCAACACATGAGGCGCGAGTAAAGGAACTCCCGCCGGCCACCGCGTACCTCCCAGATGCCTTCGTCCGGCCGCTGCCAATTGTGCGCCAGCCACTTCATCGAGCGGGTAATGCCCAGCCAAGTCTGCCAGGACATCTGTTCACCGTACTTGTCCGAAAGGTACAACGCGTCCATCACCTCCCCATAGATGTCGAGCTGCAGCTGCTTTAGCGCGGCGTTCCCTATGCGCACCGGTGTGGAGCCACGATAACCACGTAAGTGAGGCAGCTCGATTTCCGTAAGTACCTCGCGCCCGTCGATGGTATACATCAAGTGCATCGTACCATCGGTGCCGCATCGAGTTTGGCGTTGGCCGAGCCAGCGCACGAACGCATTCGCCTCCTCAACATGTCCAAGGCGCAGGAAAGCGTAAACCGTAAAGGCGGCATCTCGTAGCCAAGTGTAGCGGTAGTCCCAGTTGCGAATGCCGCCGATCTCCTCGGGCAGTCCGAAGGTTAACGCCGCGATTATGGAACCTTGCTCGCTTGAGGTCAGCAGCTTCAGGATCAGAGCGGACCGGTTGACGATTCCGCGCCATCGGCCACGATAGGTTGAACGCGCTACCCAGCGGCGCCAGTAGTCGGACGTTTCCTTAAAGGCGGCGCTCACATATCCCGGGTGGACCGAGACACTGTTCGCGCCGCATGACGCGTCTTCCAGGACAAAAGAGGCGGACTCCCCAGCAGCCAAATCGAATTCTGCCAGCGCCGCGCCCGTACTGACCTCGAGCGGCACGCTCGCGCGAAGCCGAAAGGCCAAGTTGTCGCGGCCCATGAAAATGACTGCGCCGGCCTCCGCGCGGACCTGCGGGGTCAATCTCGCATAATCGAGGCGAGGCATGCAGCGCATCCGAAATCGTATGGAGCCCCGCACCGCTTTAACGCGGCGGACAAGTCGTGAGCCGGCGTCCAGGTCTTTAATCGTCATAAAGTCTGAGATTTCGGCAACACCGCCAGGCGACAAGAAGCGAGTGAGCAGAACGTTGGTATCCGGCAGGTAAAGCTGCCGGTGTCTTGGATCGTCCAGCAATGGGCTCAATTCAAAACAGCCGCCCCGCTCGTCGTCTAACAGCGAGGCAAAGATGGTAGGACTGTCAAACTGCGGCCAACACAAGAAATCAACCGCACCATCTAATCCGATTAGGGCGGCTGTTCGAAGATTGCCCACGATGCCGTGATTTTCGATCAGTTGAGCCATACTTCACCGTATGGTAAAGAATCGCGCAGCCCGAGTTTATGTTCCCACAAGCCTCTTCGAGAAACTCGCCGGTGTTGGGCCATGAACGCCACCTGGGGCAGGAGCGACCGCTTGCCATTTTTGCGTGAGCGCCCGGTTCTGTGAGAACCGCGAGCTAGTGCCCGCTCGCGCTGAGCAGTCGATCGAGAAAAGTGTGCGGGCCCTGCAGCTGCCAGCCGTGCGTGCGACTTATGGTCACCACACCTGGACCCTCGCCAATGAGGATTTCTGATCAAGGACGACGAGCCGGCGCTCATTCGCACCGGCACCTTTCTCCCTATGTACACTGACGTTCGCTCAGCGATTACCCAGGTGCTCCGTCTCGGCCCGCCATGCCATCGTCCCGCACTTCGAAACCGACGAATGCGGCGGGATGGGGACGCTTCGTCTCTGAAGCGCCCAATGCCGCTGGACCGTGGTGGGATGTGTGGAGCGCGTCCGCAGTTCGGAGTCAGCGCCTGATGCCATTCGGTGATCTCGCTGCGGTACTGCACCATTGAAAGCAGCTGCGAGTGGGCGAACCTTGTCCGTGTCGTCGAGCTTAGAGTTCCTCAGCAGTTCTCCCACGGCGCGGTTATAGATGATGCCGGCTGCCCTGTCGTTGGAGGCCCGCGCCACTCTTAGCCGGATGCCGGCTTCGTTTATGGCCTCCGCTGGAGCGCCTGCAGCGCCTCGCCGACGTCGCCGTCTGGTCCAGGTCATCGGCTTCGGCGGTTCCAGTTTCTTCGCCATGGCGGCAGGATCGGCCGCAAGCTACGTAGGTTCAATCCGACTGAAGTGGTGCGTAGCGATCTTGATCTTGATAGCTCGTGATTACGGATTTGGGCGGACGGTCAAGTACCATTTTAGGAAGTCATCGAACAGCGCCTGACGCTCGGTATCCGTCAGTTGAGGGGCAGGTTTTTCATTCTTTTCGCCGTTTCCTGGCAATTGTTCATGTCGCTCGGCGTTGGCGACGCCATTCGTCGCTGGAAGCGGCTCAGTTTGCGACCGCTCGCGACTTACTATTTTGTTGGTCCTCAGATGCTTCGGCGAAGTTAGCTTACGGTTTTCGGCTCTTCTCGCGGACGGGCGTCTAATGGCCGTGTCATTCCCGGGATTGGCAGCGCCCACAAATCCAGCGATCCCGTTGAACTCTACCTGATACCAGCCGCCTATACAGTCGGTCGTCTCCAATTCGGTACCGCGCGATATATGACCGATTGCGCCAAAATCTGCGCCCGGCCCGGCGCGCAGAACAACGGCGCTTCTGGCGGTCGCTACGACGATTGAGTTGTCCTCGACCGTATTTTGTGGGGATTGCGATCGTCGATGATGCACACGGGAATGCCAGTGGCCAGCCTGATTGACCGGTCGATCTGGCTTTCCAACGCATTCACTAGCCTCACCTGCTGCCAAATTCGGGCAAAGGAACATCGCTGCCGCAAGCGAGCTCACAAAAAACGCATTGAAATGAGATGGCACTGTACCCTCCACGGCATAGATCAGCCAAATTAAGGTCTCCAGAGGATTCGCGGACACTCTCCAAGTTGCTGCTGATCCCGACGCGGGTCTGACACGTACTCGACGCTGATTTCAAATAAAGATACGTGACGGTTAACGCGACTCGCCGAAAGCCTTTGCAGGCGTGCTGCCGAGGAGTGATGGACGGGGCGGTAGCCTCCGGTCATCACTTATTCCAAATCTCGCTCCTCTCGTGCTGCACGGCGAGGCTGGCGGGATTGCGGACCTTGATCCAGACACGGCACGGGCCGGATCGATAGATGCTGTCACCTTCTTCGACACGATGGCTCGGCACCGAGCCGGCAAGCGTGGGCGAA
>JASHRR010000469.1 GCA_030037185.1 Xanthobacteraceae bacterium
CAGACGGGCGTAGATATCGACGACGCCGCCGGGAGGATGCCCGGCCATAATGTGCACCGGTTTGCTGGCGAGCCCGGACGCAACCGGCTCGTCAAACATTTCATCGCGCGGCTTGGCAGCGGGGGTCGTCCGGGCCTGCGGGGTTGAAGGGAAAGCCCGCGGCGTTGCGGACACCGAGCGCCAATTGCACGCGCAAAACCTTGGCTGGCCGGACGATTCCATCGGGCGGTGGGGACGCAGTGCCACCATCCGAGACGAAGTAGGCCACACGGCCATAGTCGCCGGCGCCTCGCCCCCAGATACCGCTGGATGGTCCGATCAGTTCCTCCGTATACGGGTCGCCCGCGACGCTCTCGGTGAACCCGCTGTTACTGGCGGGGTTCATCGAGACACGGTCGATGGTGTTCTGCCGGTGCGTCGTCAGATAGAGCACTTCCCTTTCCTCATCGATGCAGAAGTCATCGCCCATTCGGCCCGCCACGATCAGCTCAGGCTCGCCAGCGGCTTCATGGGTCTGGGGATCGACCCGCACGCGCATGAGCAGCTTCTTGGCCGTCGCGGTATAATAGAGGGCGTTCGTCTTCGCTGCGAACCGAACGCCGTTGACGCCGGGCTGCTCGGGCTTCATCGCCCCGGGATAATAACCCATACTCACGTGCGCCAGCCATTCGCGCGCCTGTGGTCGGCCGCCGTCCGCATCGAGGTCAATGCGCCAGATCAGGCCGGCAAAGCTGTCGGCGACAAGGAGCACCTTTGGCGCAATCAGGCACATGCCGTTCAGGCCGCGGGCAGCCTTGGGAAACTCAAAAACCAACTCCGGAACGACGTTCGACCCGGGCTTCCAGCCGCGCAGATCGAGCCGGTAGAGGTAGCCTTCGCCCGAGGTGTACCAATTCGAGCTTGCGAGGTAGAACACATCCGGCTCGACCTCCACGATCCCGGATGCGTTTTGTCCGCGCCCGTTCTTGGGAAAGTTGAACAGCAGCACTGGCTCGACCGGCAGCGCCCCATCGACCGACGGGACGTACCAGAGCTCACCGCGATTGAGGACGGTGATCAGCAGGGAGTGGTCCGCACGCATGACCAGGTTCTCGAGGAAGAATTGAGGCGGGAACGTCGCGACCGTCGTGAGTTCCGCTTGAGGCAAATGGCTGGCGTAAGCTGGGACAGGCACGTCAAACGAGTTCAGGAAGCCGCAGACGATGTGATATATCCCGATAAGGTAGATCATGTCCGCCAAGCCCTGCAGCCCGAGGGACTGCTTGGCCTCGGCGTACAGGTCGGCATCGACCCGGCGTTCGAGTGAGAGTTGCCTCGCGTAACGCTGGGCGATCTTTTCCTGGCCGTCCAGACCGTCCGGCAGGCCCCCGGCCGCGAGAGTTCGGATGGCCGGCTCGGACAAGCCCACCATCCGGCCGACGGCCGAATGCGCGTAAATCTCGTAATCCGCCTTCCACACGGCGCCGACGGAAAGGATGATCACCTCACGAACTCGCTTGCTTAGCGACGTGTGCGTCTTCTCTGCATCGAGCATATCGAGGTAGCCTAGGTTGGTGCCGGGGCTGAGGAGTTGAGAGTTGTAGGGGCCGAGAAGGCCACCATCGTCCTCCTTTACCCGGAACCCGGCGTTTTTCGCCCAGTGCACCTGGCTTCGGTTGATGCGGTCGTAGACCTGCTTTTGCTCGTCCGACATGAAGTCAGGTCGCAAGATCGGGATTCGCCCCCCAAATGCTTGAACGGGAACAGGCACTGCGCCCCTCCATCCAATGGATTGTGTGTTGGCCACGAAACCCCTAGGTAGCGCGAAAGTTTCAGATTGCGGCAATCGGGCGCCGCATTGAGAGCCTAAGTGAGTGGCGCAGGCTCGTTCGTTGATGGACAGGTAATATCGCGACACTTGCCCAGAAGATTGCGATATTCACCGCTGCATGCCGCCGGACGAAACGCATTCAGCGTAGGCGGTCGATGGGGACCGCTCATCTGGGGAATGTCGGCTAAAACAGCTTGACTGCGGGCCTAATCGGACCACTTGCAAGTAACACGACCTGCGCCGCGCCTACCGACCGAACGGCCAATACGGGTTGATTTGCCCGGGTTTTCTCGTCCGAACGAATCGTCGGTCTCGACGTTCTCTCCGGTGAGGTAGTGAATTGCTTTGGGGAAGCGCAGCCCTTTGGTCTGCATCACTCAGTCGATCGCGTCGCCGTGGGCGCCGCAGCCGAAGCAATGGAAACCGTTGTCGTACAAGGCATGTTATGCAGACTCTAGAATTCTCCAAAGATGAAGCGTTGTTCGAGCTTCTGTTTTGGCTTCAATGTATGGCCGACCACACCAGAATAGTTCATGACTCCCTCGGTCCCAACCAGGGACCGCACATTCAACAAGTCGAGTTTTTAATGAAGCGTTTCGATGGCCTTGTTGAGAGGGTAAGGAAGCCGTTGAACATCAGCAGTTGGGCGCGGTGATAAGCGAATCCGTACAAGCTAGCGAACAACTCCGTGATCTTAAACGTGACATTCTTAAACAACTTTTGACAGGCACAGACAGAGCCCAAACTAGTTTATGGACAACTTTTTATGCCCATGCCATCGACGAGGTGGAGGAGTTTTTGCGGATTCTCTCGTATTACGTGAAAGGGGAGATGCCTCCCGCAAGCCACCCGCTCGAGCAAGATACGCTCTGGCTGTTGGATATATCCGGGCACGTGCAAGCCATGGCTGACCGGCTGGACTATCGAGAAGAGAAGCTGAAAGAAAAACACGTTCAGTTCATCATAGACTTTGCAGAGATGTACATAAAAGCGATTGATTTCAAAAAATATGTACATGATGACGAATCTGAGTTCCCTGCGATGACTAGATTTCATCGCGACGTGGTGGAGCCAGAGCTTCTTGACCTCCAGA
>JASHRR010000047.1 GCA_030037185.1 Xanthobacteraceae bacterium
CTGTGCCCGTTCGGTGCCCTGCAGGAACTCCTGGCACAGGTTTCGCGCGCCCTCGGCGTGCCGCAATGGAACCCGTCGGCTGCGCTGCAGAAGCGCCTGTGGACGGGAAAGTACATCGCGGCTGCGGCGGTGCTCCTCCTGGTGTTGAGCGGAATCGATGGATCGGGCGTCAGCGAGGAGATCGAGCCGTTCAAGACCGCGATCACCTCGAAGTTCACGCGGGCCTGGCCCTTCGTGCTTTATGCGGGGGTGCTGCTAGGGATCGGGTTGTTCTCCGAACGTGCCTATTGTCGCTTCCTGTGTCCGCTCGGCGGCGTGCTGGCGGCCCTCGACCGGCTGCACCTGATCAATCTTCTCAAGCGTCGCCCTGAATGCGGCAATCCTTGCCATTTGTGCGAGCACTCGTGCCCGGTGCGGGCGATCGAGCCAACCGGCAAAATTATCATGGCGGAATGTTTTCAGTGCCTGGATTGTCAAGTCGAGTATTATGACGACAAGCGCTGCCCGCCGCTGGTGCAGGCCGCCAGACGGCGCGAGGAGGCAAGATCAATCGTCCCCATCGCCGCGATGGCGAAAAACGCGTGAAGGGGACGCGTGGGGTGAGGAACCCGCACCACCGGCTTACGACGCAGGTGCTCAACAACGAGCGGGCCGCGGCTGGAAAATCTTTCTCGACCCGGTGAGTCCGCGACGGCGATCCTCCCCGCATGCTAGCCAAATCCGTTCCCGGGGTCCTGAAGGCAGGGGCTTTTGAGCCGCTTCGCGGCTGCTCAGGAGCCCGCGGTTACCAGACTCAGCCGGGACCACGGCCCCGGCTACATTGCAGCAAGACCGACGTCCGAATGCCTCAGTGCGGATCTCTCGAAGGCGAGACTGCAGACAAGCTCGGGATAAGCCCGAAACATCCAACGCCAGTCTGGTTCGTCGAGAGCGAGCCGAAACAGGTCGCGGACAGGCGGATGGCGCAGGATGCCGCGCGGCATCTGCGGCCGGAATGCCACCGAAAACCTCACGACCTGTCGCGAGCTCGCATCGCCGAGCTAACTCGGCGACGACCGCCGCGAACGCAAGCGCCGGTCGTAAATCCCGACCCTCGTTATGGATTACGGCAGCTGGTGCTGCGCAGATGGCGTGGCGCGAACAACGGGCCGAGCTTGCGGCCTAGTGTGACCGACGATTGCCTGCCTCGGTCCGTTCGGAAATAGCCAACACAAGCGAGTTGCAGCGCTGCTGGATTTCAAGGAACCGGACGCGGTCTTGTTCCCATTGCTCGGGCGTCGAAGCCGGGCCTCTTGCTCCAAGAGCTTTGAAGAATTCATCCATCTCTGCCCACGCCAAATCTACAAGGTCCGTGCAGTCCGAGGCGGTATCGAAATTATCTATCATGATGATCACTCTCTCGGGTCATCCGGTTGGCGGCTCATCGCCAGTCGAGGATAAGGCCGGCGCGGCGCCAAAAACCAGTCCCACGCCGAATTAGGGTTACCTCCGAAGAGGCGCTGTGACCCTCAGTGCGATCGCCGGCGGGTCGCAGCACAGCACGTCAGGCCAATGAGCCGTGTCAGCTCGCCCATCCTGGGAACAAGCACCGGCGCGATCACAGAGACGGATGACTAGCGAGCTATTTGCAGGCGGTGAGCCGCCAAACCATAGGCGCTCGGCCGCTTTCACTCCTCGCCCATGCGATTGAACATCCACCGCTGGCAGACCGGAACGCGATCAATGATGCCCAGCGCGGCGCGCGACAGGGCCAGCTGCAACGGGTTTTCAAGCATTGCCTGGTTCATGGCGTGCAGCGAGGTCCGCACGGCCCGAAAGCCATACGCCAGCATGTCCGACTCGTAGTCGTGAATCGCTTCGAGCAGCGGGCGATCACCGAGGACGGCCGCGACAAGCGCGTCGCGCAAGCGCATCGCATCCTTGAGTGCTACGTTGGCCCCTATGCCGCGATACGGCGTCATCGAATGGATGGCGTCGCCGAGCAATGTGACGCGTCGCGTTTGCCACGCCGCAATCGGCACCGAAGTGCGAATTGCGAGCGCGTTGATAGTATCGGCATCGGCAAGACACACGAGGGTCTGGAAGCGCTTATCCCATGATCGCGCACCCATGACGCCCAAGGCGATACTCCGCAATTCCCGACCCGACATCCGATCGATGTCGCAGCCGTCGAGTCCAAGCTTTTCGCGCCGCGCGCCGAAGGCCCACATAAGATAGCTGCGCGAATTGTCGAGATGGAGATCGGCCACGGGCGCGGCGTTACCGCCAAAGCCGTCGGCCGCAACGCCGTCGATCTCCTGCAAAGCAACGAACAAGCTGTACCCGCCTTTACCCGAGGCAAGGGTCATTCCGTTACCCAGCAGAGGTGCGATCCGACTGCGGCTTTCCTTATCGAGAAAGACCTTGCCGGCGATGCCGACGAAGCCGGTGTCGATGCGTTGCGCATGCGGCAGGAACTGCCGGCGCACGCGCGACCCGCCACCATCGGCCGCGACCAGCACATCGCCTTCGGCCGCTGTGCCGTCCTCGAAATGAGCGACGATCCGGCCGGTCGGGGCTTCCTCATAGCGTGCGAAGGTTTTTCCGAAATGCACGACATCGTCTAGCCCGCTGAGCAGCACCTGCCGCAGCGTGATGCGGCTGACGGAACGATGCTGCGCGCCGAAACGTTTTGGCACATTCA
>JASHRR010000470.1 GCA_030037185.1 Xanthobacteraceae bacterium
GGATTTGCCTTTTGGTGCACTTGACCATCCGCCGTCCCCCGAATCAGATAAGTCAAAGCGAACCATATTGCGATCGAGCGCGCCACAGAAAAACACCGAAAACTCCAACGATTCCAGCAACTCAAAGCGATTCAAGCAGCTATGGAAGCGGTATCATGCGGTACAGCATGATTATCGTTTGACCGATACGGAAGACCACCCAGCGATCGCCTTGGTATTGCCCCTTTTCGTTTTGGATGCCGTGGGGGTGTAAATCGAAAACCATGGTGGATCGGCTTAGCGACGAATACTGACACCGCTCGTCCTGGTGATCCTGATCCGGACTCTCGATGGTCTTGCCGCCAGCCTTGATTACTTGAGGCGGTGAGGCGAGTCAGACGGGGCCGGCGACAGTTCCGCCGGGTAGCTTAGCGATGACCGAGCCGCTCGCCGAGTCGCGCGCGGGGATGCGGACGCGAGAAAGCAGCATCATCACCCGCCCACGAGGCTGTTTCGTGCTAACGTTCGGCTGCGCGCGGTATACGGGGACGGTCGGGGTCCCCTCGCGGCCCGGCTTGGCCACTCTGTCTTTGGAGCCGGGTTCCCCCCTTAGCATCCCGTCGTCAGCAAACGCCATGTCAGCGTTACCAGTTGTAGCTGTCGAAGTAGTAGTAAATGAGGGCTGCAAACAGCATCGCTAACACGCCATAAACAACTTCCCTGCTCATTAATCTGGCCCCCCAATCGTGACGCTTCCCCAACAGCCACGAAAAAAAGCACCCACGTTGGGGGGGCAACGCGGGCGAGCTAATTCGGGATATTACCCATCCTAGCTTGGATGGCGGTATGATAATGATCCGTCCGGCGGGTCGCGTCAATACCGGCCGCCAAAGGGTGATGGAAGGGCGTGAGGTGCTGCGGCGGATGGTGTCGGTGTGATAGCGTGTTACGCCAACGCCTAAACCAAGTGGGCAGTCTGATGTTAGAGCGAATTCCGATTTGGAATAGGATGCGCTTAGGGACTGACTCCAAGGTTATTGCGTGCATTCTGGTTGTGATCGCAGTTTCTCTTATATGGCTGAGCATCCCGAAACCCGAGACGGAACGTGAGGCATATCTGAAACGGAAGTGTGAACAACGTGGCGGTCAATACTACCTGGAAGAGATTAGGCCCGGAACTGTACGATTCTGTCACCTTGACCGGCACCACCGATAGATTGGCCCCGCGCACGTTGCCAAAATTTCCGCCCGGGCCCCCCGCTAGCCGCCCGCGCCGCCAGGGAAGTCCGCGGACGCCGCGACGTGGAATGCCCGCGGGCACGGCTGGCGCGGACCGGCCCCTAGAAAGCGCGGCCGCTGCCGAGAAGCGCGGCCCTTTGGTTGCGGTTCCTCGCGCCTGGCGGGACGCCGACAAGCGCGATCACGACCGGCGATCTCCGACTACGACTAGCCGATCCGGGCTCAATCCGAAATTTGATGGCGCCTCCTACACGATGGCAACTCCTACTTGAGAAAGGGCGACCACGACCGGACGACCTCTGACTTCAGCGAGGTGATCTGGGTCCGTCGGGTGATGGAGGCTGTCACCTACTACAAACTCGGCAGTGCCTATTACTACAGGTCCGATTGCGACCGCGCGATCTCCAACTACAATGAGGCGATCAAACCTGCGTGGGTACGGTGCGCTGCGGGAGCTCGTGCCGCACCGCAACAATGTGCTGATCACGAAAACGTAAGCAAAGGGTAGGATAAACGCGCGTTTATATACCCTTTGTTGCGAAACGAGCCACGCCACCGGAACGCCGAAGTCGGGCCGAAGCCGGATGAACGCGGCTCAAAGGATACGACAAACATGATGCGACGACGGGCATTCATCGTGGGACTGTAGCGACCGCAGCTGTCCTGTGGCCGCTCAACCTCTAACATGCATCGTGACTTGCCTCGCCGTGACCCGCGGGGCATTTCCCCCCGAGAGTCAGGGCTGTCAATGCGCTCCTTGTCCTCCATACCCAAGTCCGACAGCAAGCTCAGGAAGAAGCCGCTAGCGGCGTCAGTCAAGTTGCGGCGAGGTAAGAAGCCTCGATCGCTGAAACCGGCTCCCACACGTCATGGCAACGACCTTGATCCGGTTCCTAGCCTGCTCTTGGCTTGGAAGTATGGCCAGGGATGAGATGAGGTACGGGCCGCTCCTTCTCTGCTAAGCTGAGCGCGCTCGTGCGCTTGACGCCAATGTTGCGTGATCAGTTGTAATTGTCACAGTTCACGCACCGATCCCCTTCAGCAATGATTTCGCCCACCCACCACGACAAAGGTGTGTGCCATGCCGGACAACAATGATGACAAGCGGCGAAATGCGCATGATGTGGATCGCCAGCGTCGGGATTGCGCTTTTAATCCTTGGCGCCATGGGCATCAACGTGCTGGTACATCATGATACAAGCGCTGCGGCGCCAGAAACGACTCAGTCACCGACGGAATCGCCGAACTGGCGGTGGCACAGTTTCGACCGCCTGACCGATACTGGCGGCCATGCCCAACGACCCATCTCCCTGCAAGCTCGAGCCGATGCCGCTGCCGGTGTGGAGCATCTACGAGCGTAGTGCAAAGCGCCAACTCGGCGTTGTTGAGGCGCCGATGCTACGGCGGCCATTTTAAGCCGCGGCCAAGAAGTTCAAAGACGGATTCGCGGAGACTGCTTGCGGTGGTGGCAACGGTGACCCCAGGGCGGCAACCGCATCACAGGCCGAAAAGGTGCGGGGCCTCATGAACAGCGAGATGATATTTTGCGCAGCCGGTGCTCTATCGGCGACGCCACTCTGAGCCGCGACGACTATCTAGGGTTAAAACCTCATTAACCCTGTTGAGATCCAATGGGTTGGTCCGGTTCGGGGGACCAACCGATGCGAGCGAACTTGTTTTGGTTAGATGACGAGCAGTGGGCGAAGATCGAGCCTCTCATTCCGATGAATCGACCTGGCCAGAAACCGCGGAACAATCGAAGGATTTTGAGCGGGATCATTCATGTGCTCAAGACCGGATGTCGGTGGCAGGACTGTCCATCGGAATACGGCCCGTATACGACGGTATACAACCG
>JASHRR010000471.1 GCA_030037185.1 Xanthobacteraceae bacterium
CCGGGTTGCGGCCCGTAGCCTCCGCCGGGCCCGTAGCCCCCGCCGCTGGGCCCGTAGCCCCCGCCGCCGGGCGCGTAGCCCCCGCCGGGCCCGTAGCCCCCGCCGGGCCCGTAGCCCCCACCGGGGGGCCCATAGCCCCCGGCATAACCGGGTTGCGGTCCATAGGGTCTCGCCTGGCGCGGCGCGCCGATGCTGAGGTTACGGGCGATCGCATACCCGCTCTGTCCATTCCACGTCACCTCGCACCACTCGCCAGAGCAACCCTCGACCCGCACCCTGCTTCCGGCCGGAATGGTCGTGATGATCTCCTGGTCCGTTCCCGGTCCGCTGCGCAGATTGACGCTGGATATGACCGCGGCAGATCTTGCGCGACTACGAACCGGCGCCTGAGTGGCCGGCGCCCCTGGGGGCGGGCCTTGCGGGCTCGCGTTCGGTACTCCTTCCTGCCCGGCGGCAGGTGGACTTTGTTGCGCGTGCCCAGGCGCCGTCACGGCCGCAGCCGCAACGATGCCCAGCGCCGCGCTGAGCACCTTCGAATGGAAAGGCATGAGAGCTTCTCCCTCGCAGAAACCGCCCCGCTCCTGGTCCGCCCAGTAAAAACCCTGTAAACCCCATCAGCGTGACTAATTTGGGGCCGAAATCTTCGGTCGGCCGCGAGGGAATTGCGGAGATCTGTTGAACCGCCGCGGGAGCACCACCACCGTCGCAATCAGGAGTAGACGGATGGCACGATCCGGCGGCGTCTCTGCGGAACTTGAGGTGGACGACGACGCATCGTTCGCCAGCGAAACGCTGCGCTGCGCCCGGCACCGGCGTGTCTGGGAACGGTTCAAGGCTTCGCTTTAAGCGGTCGGGGGGGGGGGGAAATGAAATTCAGCCCTCGGGCCAAGCTCGCTGCTGCGGTCGCATTGTCTCGTAGGCATGCGCCATGCGCAACACGCCGACGTCATCGAAGCGGTGGCCTATGATCTGCAATCCGATCGGCATTCCGTCCGCATCATAGCCGGCGCAAATCGAGGCCGCAGGCTGTTCCGACATGTTGAACGGCGCGGTGAAGCCGATGTGCTCGAACGGATGCGCCGGATCATTGCCGGGCGTCGCTTCCTCGGCCCCGTAGGCGGCGATCGGCGAGGTCGGCGCAAGGAGGAAGTCATAAGGCTCGGTCGCCGCTACGGCTTTCTCGCGCATCAACATCACGAGCGCCAGGTTGCGCGCTGCATCGGCGGCGCTCAATTTCTCCGCCCGGCGGCACCAGGCGGCGATGAAGGGCAATACCTTCTCCTGGCGCTCCGCTGGCAGGAGCTCGAATTCCGCGAGCAGGCGGGCCTGAAAGAAGCCGTCGATGCCGGCGGCGATTTCCCCACTCAAAAACGGTGCGACAGGTTCGACGGCGGCGCCGGCGCGCTCGAAGGCTGTTGCAGCCGTCGTGATGGCGGCGCGGACCGCGGGCTGCGCCTCTAGGCCCATCCCGATATCGAGGAGCAGTCCGAGCTTCTTGCCCTCAAGCTCGCTTCGGGCGCCTTTTTCCAGCACCCCTGGCCAATCGACCTCCTGGTACGGCAAGGCCATATAGTCGCGCGCGTCAGGCTTCGTCAGCGCCACCATCAGCAGTGCCGCATCGGCAACCGTGCGGGTCATCGGGCCGACCACGCGGCCGAGATAGGGCGGATAGACCGGTACGCGTCCGAGCGAAGGCTTCAGGGCGAAGACCCCGTTATAGGCGGCGGGCAAACGCACCGAGCCGCCGATATCGGTGCCGAGCGCGAGCGGCGCGTAGCCGGCAACCAACGATGCGCCGGCGCCCGAACTCGATCCGCCGGCATTTCGCGTCAGATTCCAGGGATTGCGGGTGATGCCATGCAGGCTCGAGACACCGGACGCCAGCATCCCGTAATCCGGCATGGTGGTCTTGCCGAGGACGACGCAACCGGCCTCGCGCACGCGTGCGGCCGGCGGCGCGTCGTCGGCAGCGAGCGTCAGGTCGCCGGCCGCCGTGCCGAGCGGCGTCGCAAAGCCTTTCATGGCGATGTTGTCCTTGATGGTGATCGGCACTCCGTCGAGCGCGCTCAACGGCGCGCCGGCGCGCCAGCGCGCTTGCGAGGCTGCCGCTTGGGAGAGCGCGCCTGCCTCATCGACCACGTACATGGCATTGATCTTCGTCTCCCACGTGGCGATGCGGGCGAGCGCTGCTCTCGTCACTTCCACAGGAGAAAGCTCTTTGGTCCGATAGGCCGATGAAAGCGCCTGGGCGGTGAGGTCGTGGGTGGGGTTCATGGAAGAGGCCTCGGGTGAGCGGAGAAGGTCCATCCAACAGAGCGATTAGAAATTCGAATCATACTGCGTGAGCTTTGAGGGGGGCAAAGGCGCGCTCTTGCGCCCATGCCCCCCCTTCCGACCCCTGGCAAGCGAGGGAATAAGGATGGGCGCGTTCGACACGCTTCGCTTTGCCACCAACCGATCAATCTGCAGGTGACCCAAGGATCTTGCTGGTTCCCTGTTTTTTACCTGAGTTTGGCGTCGCATAATAATGTGGTAAAATCTCCAAGTTGTTTTCTGAGTTAGGCAGGGTGCATGATTAGGCTTTTTCGAACGATTAAATATAATAAATGGTAGTCATTAATAATGGCAGTTAGTTGTTTAACAACTTATTCAAGAGATGAAGTTTCAAATGACATTACGTCGTGATACGCGGCTCCCGGCTCGAGGGTGGAAAAAATCTTTGTGGTTTTCATATCGCATATAGTGACTGTCCTCTCAGGCCTGCGGGGCAAAGGAAGCTATCGCCACCTGCGGTGCACCCAGAGCCATTGCTCCGGGTGCTCGCGGACCCACCCTTCGATCACCTCCGTGATCGCC
>JASHRR010000472.1 GCA_030037185.1 Xanthobacteraceae bacterium
TTGACACACAGCCGGCACGCGATGGGCAAATCCGGCAGGCGGCGCCGCGGCAGATCGCCAAAATACGCCCGCCGTCCGATAACGCGTTCCGCCTCTGTGTTTCGGGGGCGACACGGGTATCAGGTCTTCAATCCAAATGAAGTTCGCCTCGGCGATGTCGAGCCAGCTGAACCTCGAACATCCGGATCTTCGGGAGGGGGAGGAGCACGCGCGTTGGCGAGATACATGTTGTGCGGTTAAGACGCACGAGATGCCCAGATGAGAATTGCCAGTTTCAATATCAACAACATCAATCGCCGCTTGCCAAACCTACTCGCGTGGCTTCGGGAAACGCAGCCCGATGTCGTCTCCCTGCAGGAGCTGAAGGCAACGGATGCGGAATTTCCAGTGAAAGCAATCCGGGAAGCCGGATATGAGGCGGTCTGGCGTGGACAGAAGAGCTGGAACGGAGTCGCGATACTCGCACGCCGGGCTCCTATCCTCACGTGTGACGCGTTGCCGGGCGATCCCGCTGATACCCAAAGCCGCTACATAGAGGCTGCCGTGAACGGCATTCTGGTCGCCTCCATTTACGCCCCGAATGGGAACCCGCAGCCCGGTCCGAAATTCGCGTACAAGCTCGCTTGGCTCAGGCGGCTCGCGGCGCACGCAACCGGCCTCCGCGCCACAGACGCACCCGTCGTCCTCGCGGGCGACTATAATGTCGTTCCTACCGATCGGGATATTTACCCCACCAAATCCTGGGGCAACGATGCCTTGCTGCAGCCCGAGAGCCGTGCAGCATATGCGCATATTCTTGCACAGGGCTGGGTGGATGCGGTCCGCATGCTCCACCCGAAAGACCCGATGTACACCTTCTGGGACTACAAGCGAAAGCGGTGGGAACGCGATGCCGGCTTGCGGCTCGACCACATCCTCGTGAGCCCCTGCCTCGTGGATCGCCTACGCGCTGCCAGTGTCGATCGCGGTATGCGCGGCAGGGAGGATGCGAGCGACCACGCCCCCGTATGGATCGAGTTGCGCGAAGCCTCCAAGGTACGGCGGGCGTTCGAGCGGTCTCAGGGCCGTGCCGCGCCAGCTGCCGATCCCAATCATCGTCCCTAGCTGGTCGTTGACGCCGGCTCTTTCGCCCACTGATCTATCACGCGCTACCGAAAACGATTCGCCCACGGACGGTAAGGATGCCATCGTCCGCTTCGCGAAGTTCCTGCTGCCGCTCTACCAGACGAAACGGCCGCGGGCGGTAATGTCGGCCGCGAACACAATTTGCTCCATTCAACTTCGGCAGCCGCTGCTGCCAAAAGCAATTGCCCAGTGCCTGCGCCGCGTAATGACAATACAAAATTGCTTGAATGCAACGTTCGGATGTGAGGTTCGTCGGACGCTGTGATCGCGCTGGGCGACCAGATGGTGGGATGCGCGTGAGCGGCCTGGCGCCTCGCCGGTCATCGAATTCGGATCGGCTTCCCACAAGAACAACCGGCCGCCGGCGCATTGGTCTGCAGATAGAGACATTCGCATTGGCCAGTGGCCTGGCAGGTGTTCCCGCAGACTCGACGGCTACGGTGTAACCGATCGGCCGATGGGACTGCCGTCAGGTGCGCCGTATCGCGATCAGCCGCCGCGCGTCGACCTTGAATTCCTTCTCTGCTTTCTCGCTAGCCTCGCGTTCGTCGGTCGCCTTAACGGAACCGAGCCACGTCTGTTTGCTGGCGATTCTGTAGACGATCCATAGGTCGGCAGTAGCGGCAGTGGTTGCGCCTTGCGGGGCATAGCCGGCAGTATACGGAAGCTAGGTAGGGCGCAACGGCGTTCACGCCGCGCCGGGTCTTTCAGCACGCCTATCCTGGCAGCGCATCGCGAATTTCCTGGGGATGGGCTAGAGAAAGGGGGCACCGACTCGGCCAGCGTCTGGACCAGCGCCAGGGCACCGCGGAATGTCGCGCGTGCAAGGGGCATGGGCGACCGGACCACCCGCGACGCCAATGACGGCAACGGAAACGGCTGGCGCGTGTTTCGGCAGAGGCGCCCATTCCCGGAACAGGCAGGCGTTACCCGGACACAGATCGTGGGAAATTCCGTGGGAAAAATGCCGGTAAGCTGAAATAACAAAGCAAAATCAATGGATGGTGGCGGATGGCGGAGCATCGGCTCGATCGCCCAGTTGACGGGAACTACGACCATGTGCTTGGCCCAGCCGATGCGCAGGTCACGCTTGTCGAATACGGGAGCTATGCTTGCCCCTATTGCCGCGCCGCCAACGAGGAGATTGCTGCAATACGTGACGAATTCGGCGAGCGCCTGCGCTACGTATTCCGGCATCGACCCCTCACCAACAACGATCTCGCGCGCCGTGCCGCGGAGTTAGTAGAACTCGCGGGGCGCGAACAGTTCTGGAAAGCGCACCTTGAGCTCATGACCCGCTCAGAGTCGCTGAATGAGGGCGATCTTGCAGCGGTTGCCGAGACCATCGGTCGACCTCTCAAGTCCTGGGAAACGCGTGCCGACGCCATCGCGCGTGCAAAGGCACGCGTTGATGCAGACGAGCGCAGTGCTACAGCAAGCAGAGTAAAACTCACGCCGACGTTCTTCATCAACGGCATCCGCTATGATGGTCCGTGGGACGCAAGCTCGCTGTCGGACGCCATGCTCGGAACCTTGGGCCATCGCGTCCGCAGCGCCGCCCTGAATTTCGCGAGTTGGGGACCATCCGCAGGTGTCCTGCTGCTGCTCGCAACAGCGTTGGCCATCGTCATCACAAACTCGCCATCGAGGCAGGCATTCGAAGCGTTATGGGAACTGGATCTCGGCTTTACCCTTGGCGGAACCAGTTTCCAGATGTCGCTGCAGCGTTGGGTTAATGATGCTCTGCTGACGATTTTCTTCCTGGTCGTCGGGCTCGAGATCAAGCGCGAGTTCACGGTCGGGCACCTGGCAAGCCGGCGGTCGGCTGCCCTTCCGGTGGCTGGTGCGATCGGCGGCATGCTCGTGCCGGCCGCGTTGTATCTACTGGTCATCCCAACCGGACCCTGGTTTCGCGGCTGGGGTGTGCCAATGGCCACCGACACTGCCTTTGCAGTGGCCCTGATTGCGATGATGGGATCCCGGGTTCCCGTCGAACTCCGCATCTTCCTTACAGCAGCCTCGATTGTTGATGATATCGGCGCAATCATCGTGGTTGCTGCGTTCTATTCGAGTGAATTGCATCTCGAATATCTGGGCGCGGCTGTGGCGGTGGCAGCCGGGCTGGCGCTGGTCAATCACTCGCGCATCTATCGCGTATCGCCGTACGTCCTGCTCGGTGTCCTGCTATGGGTTTGTATCCACGCCAGCGGTCTGCATGCGACGCTGGCGGGTATCATCCTGGCGATTTTCATCCCCACACGGCCCCCGCCGAACCTGCGGGCGCTGACTGTACAGGCGGACGCGATTATCGCGGCGGAGGCGCGCCAAAGTGGCGATGTCCTACGGCACGGGCCTTCGGTCGCGACGTTGCGGGGGCTCGATGCTATCCACGATCGGCTGCAATCCCCCGCGGATCGGCTGCTGCGCGATGCCGGTGCGCGATCGAGCTATGTGGTGCTGCCAATCTTCGCACTTGCTAATGCGGGTGTCACGATGGCGCCGCAGGTGATCAGCGGGCGTCAAACCTTGATGTTGGCGATTATCGTCGGCCTTACGCTCGGAAAGCCGCTCGGCCTGCTGGGCGGATCGGCACTAGCCGTACGACTTGGGATCGCGGTGAAGCCGGTGGCTTATACCTGGCGACAGCTTGCCGGCGCCGGCGCGCTTGCAGGTGTCGGCTTTACGATGTCGCTATTCATTGCAGGCCAGGCATTTCCGGTGAAGCTCGACTTCGCGGCTGGCAAGATTGCGGTGTTCGTCGCCTCCGTCCTGTCCGCCGTGATTGGCACCGCGCTGTTGTGGAACGCGAAAACTCCCAGCGCCTCCGAGGAGGAGACCGGTCGCTCACGGGGCGAGTCCGTGCGAGGGACCGTGCTAGATCAATAAGCTCTGCAGCACGGCGGTCACGACGACGGATCATCCGCCGACGCGGGTGTCTGCATCTGGACGTGCGTCCGAAGGCAGATCACCTGCGCGGTTCCTCAAGGCCGAGGAGGGGCGGATGCTCGCCGGGCGGCAAGGTTCTCGACCGCCCGCAACTCCACACCGGGCGAGGGGTCAAACGGGATAATATCGCATCGCGGAGCCGTCTCTCTCCTTGCGTATAAGTCCCCGCTTTATCAGCGTATTGCGCAGACCGTCGGACTGTTCTCTGTTCAACAGCCGATTGAGCTCGGAGGGCCTGATTCCAGGGTGCGTCCTGATCAACGATAGCGTCTTTTCTAGGTCGCCAACCTCGCGGCGCGGTTTTGCTGATTTGACCGAACGAGCCCTGTGCTTGACGGCTCTCTGCGCACGCGCGGCTTTGGTCGCTGCCTTGGCTGCTGCTGATCTTCGGTTCATCACAGTGGTCCTCCTTCTAGGCCACATTGTCACGTCGCAGCGGTCGGTGCGCTCGCTGGGGGCCGTCGATTTCGACCGACCCGCACTTTCCGTCCGCCGTCGAGCCTTCCTGGCGCCTCAGGCCTACAAATACACATTCCGAGCAGGATATTCGGCCGTTCCGAAGACGCGTAAGTTGCGATCGATCGGCAGCGTATGTATCCGCGCTCGCTCGGAGCGACATCGTCAACAGGAGCTTTTTCAACAACATCAAGATGCTACATTTTACGAAGAAGCAGACCCCGGCAGGTTGCTGCGCTCGTTCGCTTGTCCATCCCGGCGGAGGGGAAAGATAACCGCACGGTCAACCCGGTGGCCGGAGCGATACCGGGGTCCTTTTCACCCGCGGCACGCTGACCCTTTCTGGATCGACGCCGACTTGATCCGCTGCCGAACTGCGATCATTTCAGGAAATCGCAAATACTTTGGGCAATCTCACGGGCATGTGTTTCGAGCGCGAAGTGGCCGGTGTCGAAGAAGCGAACGACCGCCCGAGGATTGTCGCGCTTGAACGCCTCGGCACCAGGCGGCAAAAAGAACGGATCGTTCTTGCCCCACACCGCCAAGAGGGGCGGCTTGTGCGAGCGGAAGTATTCCTGGAATGAGGGATAGAGCGCGACGTTGCTCTTGTAGTCGCCGAAGAGATCGAGTTGCACCTCGTGTGCACCGGGGCGGGCCAAATAAAAGTTATCGAGGTTTTGACCATCCGGCGACACTGTCGTTTGGTCGCGAACGCCGTGGGTGTATTGCCAACGCGTGGTCTCAGGCGTGAGGAAGGCTCGAAGCGCGTTTCGATTCGCCTGCGACGGGTCTTGCCAGTACGCTCGGATTGGATTCCAGCCGTCACTAAGCCCTTCCTGGTAGGCATTGCCGTTCTGCGAAATGATAGCAGTGATCCGCTCGGGGTGGCGGACGGCGAGCCGGAATCCGGTCGGCGCGCCGTAGTCAAAGACATAGACCGCGAAGCGGCCGAACCCGATAACCTCTGTAAAGCGCTCGATCACGCCGGCGATGTTGTCGAAGGTGTAGCTGAATTTGTCTCGTGGCGGCATGTCCGATTGACCGAACCCAGGAAGGTCCGGTGCGACGATATGAAACCTGTCGGCGAGCAGCGGGATCAGGTCGCGGAACATATGGCCCGCGCTCGGGAAGCCATGCAGGAGCAGTAATTTAGAGGCAGCAGCCTGCCCCGCCTCGCGATAGAACACCTTGAAGCCGTCGACGTCGGCCGTGCGGTACCCGATAGACGCCATCAGACCCTCCTATGCTTGTAACCTCGGATGTGCAAGCTCTTACAGCCTGCAACTGACGGGTTATCGCTCTTCACGTGATAACCGTTTCGACAGGCTTCAGTTGCCGGTTGCGGAGCGGATCGCATCGCGAATAATGTCCACGACGACCATTGGAGCGGTGACGCTGGGCGTGTGATCGACGGCATGCGCCTTTGTCTTCGCCTTCATGCGCTCGGCCATGTAGCGCTGCGTCGCAGGGGCGATCATTCGGTCGTCTTCAGCAATGAGAAACCAACTCGCAACGTCCTTCCAAAGCGGGCGCGCGACAGGAAAAGTAATGCAGTTCACCGATATCGGCCGCTGCACCGCGGCGAGGACGGCTCGATCGTCGGCGGACGCGTGCGGCGCAAACGCCGCCGCGAAGGCTTCTTCGGGCAGCCAAATCAAGCCGTTGGCGTCCGGTGCAAGCTTCGGCGCTTGGGGATGAGGTTCGACGCGATAGAACACGTCGGCCACCTTCTCGCCCTCGTCGGGGGCGAGAGCAGTCACATAGACAAGCGCCTTCACCCGTTCGGGGCGCGCAAGCGCTATGACCGCGCCGGCATAGGCGTGTCCCGCCAACACGATTGGCCCTTGGGTCCGGTCCAGGCTGCGGTTAAGGGCAGCCACGTCATCCGCAACCGAGGTTAGTGGAAGCGGCGCCGCTATCACCTTCGTGCCTTCGGCCTTGAGAGCGGCTACGACTCGCGCCCAGCTTGATCCATCCGCCCATGCTCCATGGGCAAGCACCACGCTGACATCCTTCATCGCCATCCTGTGTTGCTCCTGAGATCGCGGGAAGCGGCCGCTCCCCATAACCGTTCAGATTACTATTGACAGGTTATCCAAGGCATCTTATAAGTTGTCAAGACAGATCTGAAAGGTTATGTGATTGGAGCCTTTAAAGGGCCCAATCGTGCGACGCCGACCGCCTCCAATTTTCATCGCCGACTCGCTCGGCCTTGATTTCCTGAACTCCATCGCGACACTGGTCGATACGCCTATCGACTGGCTCGACAGTGGCGATGGCCTCCTCAGGTGGCTGGCGCAAGCCAAGCTTGTGCCGGCGGATGCACTCGACGAGTTGAAGGGGCGGGCGATGCCGGGTGAACTTGACAACGTGGCCGACCAAGCTCGGGATTTGCGCGAGTGGTTTAGAGGCTTCGTTCGCAAGCACATGGGCCGGCCGCTCACGCCCAAGGTGCTCCACGAACTGGAACCTCTCAATAGGCTCTTGAAGCGTGACGAAGTGTTCAGCCAGATATCACGGCATCGCCATAAGGGCGGCGATCGTCTGGAACTGCAAGTGAAGCGGCGCTGGCGGTCTGGCGAATCTCTATTGCTGCCGATCGGCGAAGCGTTGGCGAAGTTCGTTTGCGAGGAGAATTTCGCCAATGTCAAAGCGTGCGAGGGACATAGCTGCACGCTGGTGTTCGCCGACCATTCCCGCAGACGGGCAAGAAGATGGTGCAGCATGGCGATCTGCGGCAATCGCGCCAAGCAGGCCGCTCATCGTAACCGGCTCAAGAACAAGCACTGACAGCTGGTGAGCTCAAGACCGGGCGCAACAACAAATAGGAATCTAGGAACATGACCGCTCTTCCGTTGATCGTCTTCGATGTGAATGAGACGCTTCTCGATCTTGGAACGATGGAGCCAACATTCGAGCGCATCTTTGGTGAAAAAGTCGCCATGCGCCTGTGGTTCGCGAACTTCATCTTGTATTCTGCCGCCCTTACTGTGGCCGGCTGCTACGTCCCCTTTACCGATATCGGATCGGCAGTAATGAAAATGCTGGCGGATACCCGTGGCCTAAAAATCGGTGACAAGGACAAGCAAGAACTCACTGAAAAGTTTTCCACCATGCCGCCCCACCCTGAGGTTCCGGCGGCGCTGCGCAAGCTGCGCAATGCGGGTTTTCGGCTGTTCACGCTCACGGACAATTTGCTCGAAGTTCAAACCCGTCAGCTTGCACATGGCGGCATCGTCGATCTCTTCGAGCGGCGATTCAGCGCGGACGGCGTGAAACACCATAAACCGTCGCGCGAGGCCTACGCTTATGTCGAGAAAGAGCTTGGAGCTAAGCCGTCCGAGTTCTGTCTTATCGCCTGCCACACATGGGACACCCTCGGCGCCGTCGCCGCGGGCTGGGAGGCAGCGCTGATCAAACGTGTTGGGAACGATGTTTTGGAAGTGGGACCTCAGCCGCAAATTGTCGGCAACGACCTCAACGATGTCGCCGATCAACTCATTGCGCGGCACAAGTAACGCGCGTAACTCGCCAGTCACCGCGGCTAAGAGTAAAGCAGACGTTGATCGCGATGGTCGGCATCGGGTCTGTGTCGCGAGCACCGCCCTTAAAGAAGCGCCTCATCTCCAACATAGCTGGGGCCACAGTCCCCAGCTTACCCTGGCAACCCACCGCCTGCTTGGTCAAAAGCAGTCGCCGGAAGGCGACGGGTGGGTTACACGGCTGGATCTACGTTCGACACATATCCCACAACTCATCGTAGTCGCCTTATATAACGAGCTGAAATCAATGAACAGAGCTCTTTACTTTCATTTGATCTTTCATCAGAATAAGTCTGAATATCAACATTGACATGTCGTTAGCCTATTCCAAATCCTTATCGGTCAATGGCAATACTGGTCTATGTCGCTCATCCGTACGATACCGATTATACGCAAGAAGTACTTCTTCGTATTGCAAATGCCTGCGCAGTATGAGCTCAGCTAATTTCCAATATTCGTTGAATGCTCTTATGTCCTCAGGCATTTCATAGGAATTGCCGTTTTCAACAGGCTTGGCAAGCGATTGGGCTTCGGGCACCTCCGGTATGCGGCTAGCCTGAACAAGCCGAGGTTTCCACCTCACTTCACGTGTGGTTTGACCGACGTCAGCGCCGGCCCGTCCGCTGTCTCCTTTCGGCGGTGGCAGGGGGGCAAGTGGCTTTGCCGCATTAGCACCAGCGCTTGCAGCCTCGAGCACATCAGTGAGGCTGGTAGGCGACTGTTCTGACTGTTGGCAGGCAACACCAGCCAATGCCTGTTGGACCAGTCGCAGGATAGCGTCACTGCGGTTTGGCTTGTCAGGCTGTGCGGCTGCCCAGTGCTCAATTTCATCGAGGACCGCCGATGGCCACAGCATCCCGACTCGGATGCCTTGAGCGGTTCTAGTTGGCGGCCTGATCGACTTACTAGCACTTACTGACGCGTTCATAGCTGTGCAGCTACCGTATAATCAGGGCGACCTTACGTCCCTCAGACGAGTCTTGAGTGCTCGCAAGACACTTGCGGATCCCCGTCTAAGGCGTTCTGGTGCTACACGCTTGTAGCCGGCGTGTCGCTTAACGCACAGAGAGGCTAGAATCGGCCCGCCGCAATAGCGCGCTATTGGGATACCAACACCGACAGCACCCCATGGCCTCCATCTGAGGTTCCCGCGCGGGTAAAGCGCGACTAAAGACCCCCGGCTTCAACAGGGGGAGGAAGCCGCGATCGAGCACCCGCCAGTTGTTGCGACGGCGCGCCAGCCTCTCGCCAAAAGTCAGAAACGGGCTGACTTATAAAGGATACACGCAAACTCGCCGGTGAAATACCGCGGTCCTCGCTGTCCGCGTTAAACTCAATAAAAAGGTTGTACTCGCGCGGGTTCGCTATCCATGTCGGCACCATGGTGCCAGCGCGGGTAGTGAGCCGGGACCGGCGTCTTGCTCCTTCTGGCTGCACATAGGCAAGCTGTTTCTCAAGGGCGTTCAATGTCTCATAAAAGTCAAGTAAAGCGCCATCGTCCGTCAGGTCCGCATATAGCGTCAGAGATACATACGGGCAGACCAGATGTCCCCGCTTTTCAATGTAAAGTCAGTCTCCTTAATCGCCCAGGGCACTGAAACCTCCGCTAAAGGGCTGGAATTGGAATTGGCTAACCGGCCCTCGCCGGCTCGCCGTCCCTGACAAACCGCACGCGGTCCCGTCTGATTTCCGGAATTCAGGAGCGTTGGGCATGCTCAGGTTCTCGCGACGAATCGTGCGAAGTGAATGCATGCCTGGTCGTATGATCCCAGATCCGTGAGTGATTCCACGAGTGTGCGGCCAGTCGCGCGCCTGAGGACGGCGGTGTTCCGTGTCGCGAGAAAACCCCTTGCTTCAGGCGGGGCGACGTTGAAGGTGCCGCGGCAGGCGCCGGGACCATCACCCGGCGCGTGCACCTTGACCTGCGGCCGCAAGGCCGATCAGGCTGAAGGTTGCTTTGAAATGAACACCAGGGTCGACATGATCAACTTCGCCGAAGCGGCTGCATAACGATGGGCAACTTTCCTCGGTCCGCGAAATTAATTTCGTAGCCGAGGAAAAAGCACCGGCCGGGCGCGCTCACCACCAACTGGGTTTCGGTTCCGGGGGATACCCGCCGGAACGAAGCCAACTCGGTTCGTGCTTCCGGCCCGGAAGTTTCTTTCGCTGCGGGCCAATCATGATGTCAAAGCTGCGGGTTTCTTCCTGGCTCAGGCCGGGCCCACGTTAAATCTGGGCAACTGTGCGCACCGAAGGGGGCCCAGGATCATCATCCCATCAGCAGCTCAAGAGAACATCGCATCGTGGATGCTCCCATCACGGGCCACCTTCCAGGGCTGCATGGCATTGAAATGAGTGGTGCGGACGGCTTTTTGCGAATCCTGATCGGGGATGCCCCAGTTTTTATACAGCTCCGCTCGTGACGGCTGAACGTCACCTTGATCATCCGTGCAGCGAGACATGAGCATCGCCTCTTCTCCGTCCCAGGCCCAGTCAAAAGTAAACCGGGTATGCGCCTTCGGAACGATCGGTGCGTGAAGCTTCGCTTCCTTCCAGGTCCGGCCGCCGTCGGTGGATATATCGACCTTGCTGACCGCGCCCCCGCCGGACCAAGCCAAGCCGGTAATCTGGACATATCCCCTGCGGAGCATTTCCAGTCCAGCTGAAGGCCGCGTAATCACCGATTTCGGCGCCCACTGAAAATGGTACCAACGCGATTTGCCGCCCAAATCGGCTCTCGGGATGGAGTGATTCATAGCCTCATTCCAGGCATGGTAGGGCTGGTCCACCACCTTGATATGCCTCAGGTACTTCACGCTGAATGGGCCTTCCCAGCCGGGCACTATCATCCGGATCGGATAACCCTGCTCAGCACGCAACGGGTCGCCATTCTGGCCGTAGGCCACGAAAACGTCGTCCAGGGCCTTTGCCAGCGGAAGGGTGTGAGAGAACTTGCCCGGGTCCGCCCCTTCGTAAACCAGCCAGCTCCCCCCTGGTTGCAGTCCGACCTCGTTCAACAACACGGAAAGCGGTACTCCGGTCCATTCGCTGCAACTCGTCATCCCCCATACAAACTGGACGGGCGGCCCCATGTTCTGGTTGCCAGCGCCATGGATCATGGCAGAGCTGTTTCCTTGGCACTCCAGGAAATGAATCCGGGAAACAGAAGGCAGACGCTTCAGGTCCTCCATGCTGAAACTCGAAGGACGATCCACCATGCCGTGGATGGTCAGACGATGTTGCTGCGCATCGATGTCGGGCAGGTGAGAGGAGTGCTGTTGCACGAAGTGTAGCTGGGCCGGTGTAATGATCCCCGCATAATTCTGAAGCGGAGTGTAATAAGTGATGTGATCAACGCTGAATCGGGCCCCTCGGCGCAAGAGTTCGCGCCGGTCGCTGGCGGCTTCGAGTTCAGGCTTGGCTGACGCTTCGGACTTGGCTGACTGGCCTCTCGCGGCCCATTCTGCGCCTGCACCTGCGCCCGCGGCCACACCAGCGAGCGCAGCCGCGTGTTTCAGGAACCGCCTGCGGCCAGATCCAGTGGAATCCATGATTGCCTCCCGTGATGGCGAATTTCCGAAGTGAACTTTGTGAGCGGCCTTTGCGTCGCGCACATTGCGAACGACCCGCCTTGGCCTGAATGTCTTCGCTAACCGACGTTATAATGTCTTCGCCGGCTATTTTATAGTGTTCGGCGAAATGCTGCGTGTCAACCAGTCAATGTCGAGGGTATCGGACGCAGGACAGTCGCTCAGAAGTACGGCGAAAACAACGACTCATCGGTGGCTTCGATGACTCGCAGTGACGTGGACCCATCGACTGCCATCGGCCTCAGGTCTCGACGCGCCGGCGCTCCTCCTCTGCGTCCCGCGGCCTCCTTGGTGGGTATCGTTACACCCACTGCGGAAGGTGTTGTCTGTCAAATACCGAAATCAGATCGATCAGCACCGCCGCGGGAGCATCGGCATAATCTGATCGATCAAAGGCCGGATATGTAACCGGCCGTCGCGTCCCGCTCGCGCGCGAATGTCTTTATAATGTTCGTCATCTCCCATCATTTCCCGGGCTACGCGGCGTAATAACCCTCGGTGCAGAGCCACAGGAGGATGAGCAGCAACATAGCTTGCTCTGACGTACTCCACCACGGCTCCACATCAGCAGGCTCAGATCGGTCATTCCGCTGCAGGTCAACTGTCGCACGCCCCGATGGCTCCGCATCAGGCTGCGCTTTGTCATCGTCCGGTTGACAAAATCCAACCATCGCCCCTCTAAGGCGATCGACGATCCTCGCGAAACTGGGCTCACTGAGTTTCGCTTTCACGGGCTCAAGGATAGTGACGGCCATAGCTTCGAAATCCTGATCAGCCGTAGCGCGCTTGGTGTCGAGCCGCGTGAAAGCGCCTCGAATTTGGGCAACAACAGCTTCAATATCATGCGCAGGCACCTTAGCTGATACAGGCTCTACGATCCGCGTGGCCAACTTTCCGATCTCGGTTTTGATATCGAACGTCGCAGCCATGATGATGCGTTCGCTTCCTTCAAGTGTTCTGGCCATCATGGGTATCGGCACCAACCGAACGATCGCCTTCTATGTGAGCCTTCGGCGGTTTCGCCCGATTTTTCGTGACTCGGGATCGAAGTCGCCGGTTCACCCCTGGTTCCGGCGTTTTTCGTCATGTTTGGTGCTGCGATTGACCTGATGGCCGCGTTTCCTGGTTGATCGCACCGGTGGAGCTCGTCTGCCAAGCGGTCGAGCCGGTGAGGCTGAAATGTTGAACTGGTGCGCGTAAAGCGCCGGCTGCGAGTCGCGAAACTCACTCGGCTTGCAGCTCGGCCGCAGCATCGAGGACGGCACGGATGACCTTGTCGTAGCCAGTACACCGGCATAGGTTACCGGCGAGCCAGTAGCGCGCCTCGGTTTCCGTCGGCTTCGGATTGCGGTCCAGCAGCGCCTTGGCAGCGACCAGCAGGCCGGGCGTGCAGAAGCCGCACTGCAGCGCCGCATGTTCGAGGAATTTTCGCTGCAGCGGATGCAGATTGTGCCCGCTCGCCATGCCCTCGATCGTCTCAATCCTGTGGCCTTCTGCCTCGACCGCAAGCATCAGGCAGGAGCACACCAGACGGCCGTCGACCGTCACGCTGCAGGCGCCGCAGTCGCCCGAGCTGCAACCCTCCTTGCTGCCGGTCAGATGCAGCTCGTCACGCAGGACGTCGAGCAGCGTGAGTTGCGGCTCACACAGAAACTCCGTGGGCTCGCCGTTAATGGTGGTCGATACGTGCTGCTTGCTCATCGACGCTCTCCCGCGCGCTGATAGGCGATTGTCGCTGCCCGACGTGCCAATACGCCGGCGACTTTGGTCCGGTATTCGATTGTCCCGCGCTTGTCGTCGATCGGCTTGCAGGCGCGTCGCGCTGCCTCCTCGAGCCCGGCGAGCGCGGCCTCGTCGAGCTTGCGCCCGACCAACGCGGCGGCAGCCTCGGAAACCAGGATCGCGGTCGGCGCCACGGCGCCCAGCACGACCCGCGCATCGACGCAAACACCGCCAGCATCGAGCGTCAGGCTGACCGCCGCGCCAACGACGGCAATATCCATCTCGGTCCGCGGAATGAACCGGAGATAGGCGTCGGCCGAGCGCGGCGGACATTGCGGCAGGTGAAACTCGAGGATGAACTCGCCCTGGCTCAAGGAGGTGCGCCCCGGACCGGTGGCGATAGTTTCCACCGGAACCTGCCGCCGCCCGTTTGGGCCGGCGACGACGCAGGTCGCGCGCGCGGCGATCAGCGCCGGCACGCTGTCGGCGGCCGGCGACGCGTTACAGAGATTGCCTGCAAGCGATGCCCGACCCTGAACCTGGGTCGAGCCGATCAAATTGGTGGCCTCGACCACCCCGGGCCAGGCCCGGCGCAGGGCTTCGCATTCGCCGATCACTGCGCCGGGCGTCGAAGCGCCGATGACAAAGCCGCCGTCCCGTTGGCGAATGCCGGAGATGCCGGGGATCTTCTTGATATCGACGATCAGGCTCGGGCTGGCGCGGCCGGAGCGGATTTGAACCAGCAGATCGGTGCCACCGGAAAGGATCTTCGCGGTGCCGGGGGCTCCGGCCAAAATGCGTACGGCCTCCTCGACCGTCGACGGGGCGGTATAATCGAGCATGTTCTT
>JASHRR010000473.1 GCA_030037185.1 Xanthobacteraceae bacterium
GTTGACTCTTTGGCAAACCGCGGCGACGGCAAGCGACATTCCATAAGCTGCTCTTGCTGAGCGCGATCAAGAGCAGCTGTCGTATCGGGGCCGCGGTAGGAGTTGGCGATGATTTGTCTTGCCGTACTGCCGTGGTGACCGCCGTGCCAGGGTCGCAGCAGTACCGGCGGCGAAATGTGATCAGGAACCGGCGCTCCCCTGTTCCGGTCCTGGTGTGACCTGAGCAGGCGGAGGAGAGCAGCATCGATCGTCATCAGAAAAGTGAAGGGCGATGGCGGAACTCCACTTTAGCAAATGCCGCCATATGCGGTAACTGACTCTGGCCGGAAACTGATCAAAGGAGGGCCTTCGAGTCGCCTCTTTGCTTCGATATTTGCTGCTTTGCGGCGCCGGGGGGAAGACGCGATGAGAGACACCGACATGGTGATTGTGACGCGCTGCTCAACCTTCGATCACACGCTGCCCGACATCGGTGACCTTGATCCGACCAGTCTCGATCGTCTCGCCGCGAGCCTTGATTATCTAACGCAGCGCTTCTGTGAACCCGGCGCAGACGAGACCCGTGAGCCGATTGCCGAATCCACGCGCGTCAACGCTTCGGTAGGCGCCGGTCGAAAAGGTAAATTGGTTCTCGACCTATCATGTTCATCACCCGGTAACGCAGCATTTGCCGAAAGCGCGCGCGTTTGTGCTCGGTGATGGGGCACACATTCCTGCCCGCGGGCAGCGAATGAATACCGCGCGATCAATCCCGCCTGGAACCTCAAAAGCCGTACTCGGGGGTGACGCATTCTATGCGCGGCTCAATACCTATGAGAACCAGTGGATCGCTTTCGCGCAGCGTCTCGGCCAAGTTCAATCGGCTTATTTTCCTTGGGGAGACCAATGGTCTTCCTGCTCACGACGGCAGCCGCTCGACCGTGACATCAACCGCAATGGCCGGTAGCAAATGCGCGATTGAAGATCGCTTCAATCGCCTTGAAGCGGACATGAGCCGCAACTTGAGGTTGCGCATCATCTCAACGAGATGAGAAGGCGCCTCAGGTCCGAAGCTCCGCGCCAATCGGGTATTGCGTTGGCTGTTGGCACTGCTACATCGCGTGGCGGACGGCCCGGGCCGCCCTTCCATCCAGGCTGGAAACTCGTCTGGGTTGCATGCTTTGGCAATGCCGGCAGCTACGCCTTTTGCACGCCATTTTGAAGCGTCGGAGGCCGCCCTAATGTTACAGCGGCCGAGGCGGGGCACGGCAAAGGATCGGGTATGCGGGTGTCGAGCTTCGATCAGCATCACGCGACGCGGTGCGGCTCAAGGCGGCCGGCAGCGAAATCCCTGACCGACCCTCGTCGGGGATTGCAGAGCCGGTGCCACCGGTTGCCGTTTTCGCGCTGTTTCGCGAGCTTCGCGGTCTCGCGCCATCGCTGTGGCGCGGCTCCTCGCCGGCGCGGCCACCTCGGGTGGTTGCGGTCGGGGTCGCGGGCATCCACGGGGCTGCGAGGAAGCGGCGGGGGCGAGGCGGCGGGCATGCGACCCTGACCTGCGAGAGACCGCAGCACTGCCGTCTGGATCGTGCCGCCCACTTGCTCTAAACTTTGCTGCGCGCGGAAAGATTCTTTCAGCGGAGGAACTGACTTGCGGTTGATCTGGCCATGGCAAGACAGACAGCGCAGATTTTCCTGGCTCAAGGCTGCCGCATTCGCGCTCGTTTTGCTGCCGGCGATCCGCTTCACCTATCAGTTCGCCACCGGAGACTATGGCATCCTTCCGATCGCGCTCGGCGGCATGACTTATTGGTCCGGTGTTTGGGCAACAGCGCTTTTGCTCATGGCCTTGGGCGTGACGCCGGCGCAGACGATATTGCGCTGGCCGGCGCTCGTCGACGCACGACGCATGATCGGCGTGACGGCGCTCGTCTACACGTTGGCCCACATCATCATCTATTTCGCACTGCGGTCGTGGAACTTCGGATTCATTGTCAACGAGATGGCGACGAGACTGAGCATGATCGTCGCGATGCTCTCCACGATCGGTCTGATCGTGCTGGGCGCGACGTCGCTCGATGCTGTTATCAGGCGCATGGGCGCCAAAGGCTGGCAGCGGCTGCACAACACGAACTACGCGATCAGCGGCCTGGCGGTGCTCCATGTCGTGCTGGCGCGCGGCACATATCCCGAGCAGTACATGCTGGCCGGAATATTCCTGTGGCTCATGGGGTGGAGGGTGCTGGCCCGCTATGGCGTGGGCGCCGATGCGAAAGCCTTAGCGGCCCTCACCGCGGCTGCTTGCGTTTTTGCCGCGCTTCTCGAAGCCGGCGTGCTTTGGATCCGCCGCGGCTATGAGGTGTCATGGACTCTCGGCAACAATTTCTCCCTGGCCAGCCTGGACATCGGCATCCCGCCGGCCTGGCAGGTCCTTGCGCTCGGACTCCTCTTTGTGCTGGCGGCCTTCGGCCGCAACGCCTTCCCCGTCAGGACATTGGAGCCCCGCCGGATCCGGCCGTGACGTCATTGCTGCGGCATCGCCCGGCTGATAAGCGCATCAATATCGATTTTCGCGTCGATCGCGCCGCACGATAGGCCCGGGTGGTGGCAGAGCCTGGTCGCACAGAAGGCGTCGGAGACAAAGCTTGGTGCGTTTCGAACCAGGATGGCGCCCTGCAGCGCCAGCGCCATCGTTTCCGCCAGGCGCCGCGCAAAGGCCTCGTCATGCGGTCCGGCCAGCATGGCCTTCACGTCATCGACGGTGCGATCGAGCAATCCGTTGGCGCCGCGGGAGTTCTCCAGTTCTGTAGCCAGCTCCAGTGCCGAACGCGGATCGCGCCCGATGGCGCGTAGAATGTCGAGGCAAACCACATTGCCGGAGCCCTCCCAGATGGAGTTGAGCGGGGACTGGCGATAGATGCGCGTCATCACGCCGTCCTCGATATATCCACTGCCCCCGTGAACCTCCATCGCTTCATAGGCGAGATTCACCACGCGTTTGTTGATCCAGTACTTGCCGATGGGCGTCGCGATCCGGGCGAATGCCGCCGCACCTTCGTTGGCGCCTTCATCGAAGCTGCGTGCGATCCGGAAGGTGAGCGCGGTTGCGGCCTCCGACTCGATTGCCATATCGGCAAGCACGCTGCGCATCAGCGGCTGATCGATCAGTTTCCTCTGAAAAGCGGTGCGGTGCGCGGCGTGCCACAAAGCGTTGGCGACCGCCTGGCGCATATAGGCCGCCGGCGCGAGGATGCAGTCCAACCGCGTGTGATGGACCATTTCGATGATCGTGCGGACGCCGCGGCCCTCCTCGCCGACCATCTCCGCGTAAGCGCCATGATACTCGATCTCAGCCGACGCATTGGCGCGATCGCCGAGCTTGTCCTTCAGACGCATCAGGTGGACTGCATTGCGTTCGCCACCGGGCGTCCATCGCGGCGCCAGGAAGCAGGTCAGGCCCTTGTCCGTAGAGGCCAGCGTCAAAAACGCATCCGACATCGGCGAGGAGCAGAACCATTTGTGTCCGGTCAGAGCGTATCCGCCGGCGCCGCGCGGGTCGGCGCGGGTCGTGTTGGCGCGCACGTCCGACCCGCCCTGTTTTTCGGTCATCGCCATTCCGATGGTCACGCCGGATTTGCCGTGCATGGGTTGGGACGACGGGTCATATCGCGAAGCGACGATCTTGGGCGTCCATTTCGCTGCAAGATCGGATTGCAACCGCAGAGCGGCGGGCGCTGCCGCCGTCATGGTCATCGGGCAGCAGACACCCGGCTCGGCCTGCGCCATCAGGAATTCCAGGCCTGCGTGCAGGACATAGCCGGCCGCCACGCCGCTCCAGGCGGCCGACGCGATGCCGCCCTCGATCCCAAGCGCCATCAAGCGATGATAGGCCGGGTGGAACTCCACTTCATCAATGCGCTGCCCGTAGCGATCGAATGCCTTCAGCCGCGGCGGATTTTCGTTCGCTTGCATGGCCCACTGAGCGGTCTCAGCCGAACCGGCTCGCGCGCCGAAAGCCGTAAGCCGCTCGACATGCGTCTCCCCGCCCGCAGCCGCCACCGCCGCTTGCAGCGCGACGTCCGCTGTGAACAGGTTCATATCCTCCAACGGCGGCGGCTGATTGGAAACATCATGGGTTTCGAGCCGGCTGCGCGGCCGTAAGGCGCTCATCGGGGTCTCCGGCAGATGAGTGTTTGGAGTTCGGCGCCTGCGGATCGAGGTTGAGCACGACCGAATGCGCGCAATCCGCCCAGGTGGAGGGGCGATATTCCGCCTGCACTCGCGCCTCCCGCGCGGCGAGATAACCGGGCTCAAACAGCACCCTTTCGACCTTCGCCAGCGCATCGTCGTCGTCGGCCGGATCGAAATAGTCGATCAAGTCGGCGCCCACCTCCGGAATGGAAGTGCGATTCGAAGCGACGCAAAACTTGCCGTGCGCAAGGCTTTCAGCGATCGGCAATCCCCAGCCCTCGCAAAGGCTTGGAAAGATCGTGAACAGGCACCCTTGGTAGGCCTCGGTTAACTCCTCGTCCGAAAGGCCGGGCCGATGTTCGATCTTGCCGCCCAAATAGCCGCTCACCGCAAGGTCGGCCAGGAGATCATCGACCATCCAGCCGATCTGCCCGGCGAAGATCAGGCTCGGCACCGCGTCCGCCCCGTGTCGCGCCATCAGTCGTCGCCACAGGCGCACCAGCAACCTGTGGTTCTTTCGGATCTCGATTGTCGACACGAACAGCACATAGGGCCGCGGCAGGCGAATCTTGCTTCGGCCTGCGACCATCGGCCGAAGGCTGAATCCTCCGCCGAGCCTTACCACCTCGATCCGAGGCACCGTCCATCCGGCCGCGGCGGCGAATTCAATGAGAGCGTTGCGCGAGTAGTTCGACACGGCGAGGATCTCATCCGCAATCGGCAGCGTTTCCTGAAGCCATTTGCGGAACTGAACGGCGTGGCGTCTTTCGACCAACGCTGCGTTTTCAACAGGTATCATGTCGTGAATGAGGACCGCGAGCCTGATCCCGTAGCGCGCCTTGGCGGCGGCCATATGCTTTGCATAGCCCGGTAAGGCCCAGGCGGCGCCTGGCGAGATAACAATATCCCCTGGTCGCGCGAGCTGACTGAAACGACGCGGCCGGATGGCGGTGTCGACGATATCGCGCACCGCTGTCTTCGACAGCCCCAAGAAAAACCGCGGATTGCGGATGATCACGGGCGCCAGCTCGGTGAATGCGGTCAACAGCTCCGCCGGCCCCCAAACGGACTTCCACGGAGCGCCAACGCCCGGCGGGTTGACGTATGCCGATATCACGGCATCGAACGCGATGGGCATGAGCCGCCGCGTGTACACACTGAGCCGGCAAAACCTGACCCGCCCCTGCCGGCCATAGAGCCTCGAGGCTTCGACAAGGATTTCGAACGGCACCCGCTGCGACCCGGTTGGATTTGGAAAGTGATCGAAGTATCGGAGAAAATCCTCGACTTCGAACCACACGACCGGTCGACGGTCCTTGCCGTAACTTTCTCGTGCAGTTCCTTCGTCGATTCCGACCAAGCGGGTGCTCCCCCGACTGCCGCCGCATTGTCGACGGGCAGACCACTCAAGGTTCGTGGCGGACGTTATAATTTCCGAACTGCGTCGTAAAGCTTCGCGCCCGGTGGAGCGCGGCCGTGCCGGCTTTGCGGCGAGGATATGGCATGGAGGTCCTGGAGCGGCGCGTCTCCCTTCTTTAAGGGGTGCGGGCGAGACGCTCGCGTGGCGCCGTCAAACCTGGTCGCATGCCTCCGGCGCAACCCTGTTGTCGAAATCGGCCGCGGCGAACAAAGGAAACAGAAGCTTGAACGTGAGGCCGGGGGCGTTGTCGGCCATCTCGATACGAGCGCTGTGGAGGCGGGCAACGGCAGCGACCAGACTGAGGCCCAGCCCGTTGCCGGGGGTGCGGCGACTGCGTTCCAGACGGTAAAAGCGCTTGAAGACCTGTTGACTTTCGTTGACGGGGATTCCCGGCCCATCATCGGCAATCGAAATGACGGCATCGCCCTTCGCCTGAACGACCTCCACCGTGACTTGACCGGCATCGCGGCCGTGCTTGATCGCGTTATCGATGAGATTGGCCAGCGCATCGAACAAAAGGTCCCTGTCACCTGCTACCAGCACCGGTTGACAAGCTACGACATTAAGACGCCCGCCCTTCTCCTCAGCGGCCGCATCAAACAGCTCCGCGACCTCTCGGGCTATGTCGGCCAGGTTGACGGCGCGGAACGCCGCTGTCCGATCATTCGCCTCGATTTGCGAGATCCGCATCAGCGAGGCGAACATGCGCAGCACAGAATCAAGGTCTGCCATGGTGTCGCCGATCAGCAATTGATCATGTTCGCTGTTGCGCGGGCCTGCATGGGCCTTCTCGAGCCGCCCGCGCATGCGCGCCAATGGTGTCCGCAGATCGTGCGCTACATTGTCCGTGACCTGCTTGACCTCTCCCATCAACCCTTCGATGCGGTCGAGCATCTGATTGAGATTTTCGGCGAGCAGGTCCCACTCGTCTCGCGAGTCCTGCCGCGGAATCCGCTGGCCGAGGCCGCTTTGCATGATGGCTCGACTGGTCGCGTTAATGGCTTCGATCCGCCGTATGGTGCGCCGCGTCACGAAAATGCTGGTGAATAGACCTAGCACGAACGTGAAAACGATGCTCATCCCGAGGGCTATCTCCATTTTTTCCGCGAACTCATCAAGGTCGTCGATGTCCTTGCCCACCAGCAGATGATATCCGTCCGGGAGGGTCTCAAAGGATGCGCGGAGCAAACGTCGACCCGCCGCATCCGCTTTCCATTCCGGCGAGTCGAAGTTGCTCCATCCATCAAAACCCTTCAGAGCGGTCGGCCAGCTCTTCAGATTGCCGGCGACCGGAATAAACGAAGCATCGGCGAGCAGATAGAGGCCGCCTTCGAACCGTCCGTCGACGATGCGCTGTCTGATGGTGGCAATCAGCCCATCTCGCCCGCTGCGATCGTAGGCCCGCCGCAACACGACATGCTCCGCCGCAATCGCACGATCTGATCGGCTGCGCACGTAGGAAGCCGTAGACCAATAGACGTAACCCAAGAGCGCGCACACCACCGTGCCGAAGATTCCAACACAGATCAGCGCATACTTCAGCGTGGACGATCGTAACGTCTTAGTCAGGAGCACGGATACAAAACCCGACGCCCCGTACGGTGTGGATGAGCGGGTAGGCTTGCTGACTGTCGATCTTGCGGCGGACGCGCCCGACATAGACGTCGATGATGTTGGTCGTGGGGTCAAAATGCAAGTCCCATACATGCTGCAGCAGCATTGCCCGAGGAACGACGCGGCCTTCATTGCGCACCAGATATTCGAGAACTTGAAATTCCCGCGGCAGCAGGTCGATGTCCCGGCCGCCGCGGGTCACGGTTCGCGACATGAGGTCAAGTTGAAGGTCGCCGACCCGCAACACCGTTTCCTTGACGACCGTGGCGCTGCGACGAGCCAAGGCCTCCACGCGCGCCAACAGCTCGGCGAAGGCAAACGGCTTGACGAGATAGTCGTCCCCACCGGCGCGCAGCCCGCGCACCCGATCATCGACCTCTCCGAGCGCGCTGATGATCAGAGCGGGCGTGGTAACGCCGTCTTCCCTCAGCCGCCGAATGATCTCGATTCCGTCGATCCCCGGAAGCATGCGATCGATCGTCACGACGGCGTAGGCGGAGCTAAGTCCGTGGCTGAGCCCCTCATTGCCGCTCACCGCCAGATCAACCTGATAGCCGCTCGCTACGAGGGATTCCACAAGCTGTCCGCCTGTTTCCGGGTCGTCCTCAATGACAAGCACACGGCGCCGACCTTCCGCCATGACGTGGCACCTCCGACAATTCCGATCGTCGTCAGTTCCGGTAAAATTCGATTATTATGCCCAATCTATCATAAAGCCTCGCGCAGAGAACTGACCCATTGGTCAGAAACTGACGCGTCAGTCATTCGATTCGATTTGTGGAGTTGTGCCCCGGCTGCCATCATTGATGGTCAGAACGAGAAAAAAGCGTGGTGATCTGCTGGCTATGACGCGGGCAACAGGAGGGCAAGAAGCGCCACATTCTCGCCGCTGCATGGGCCTGATGCTGCACGCCACCATCATCAAGCCGACATTCTTGGATCGCGATGGTGGCATCCCTGCCGCAGGCCCGTCCCAATCACTTAGCCAAACGAATGGATGTCAATTCCTCTGAATCGGCAAGCTCAGCTCTGGCGTGGTCGGGGACGAGGCCATGATGGACAACACGCACGATGATGCACGGGCTTTCCACTGGCTCGATAAGGTCGCGCTAGAGCACGTCGCCGGGCAATTCCTTGCAACGCAGTTTGTCGGTGTGCGTTGGCCGTTCAAAAGCCGACAATTGCCGACGTTAATGGTCGACGGTGATCTCTGGACATCTCTGTGAATGGAAACCTGACATCGATGGGGAGGTCGAATATGCAGTTCATTCTGGGCGTAATCTTCTTCGTGATCGTCGTCGGTGTCATCGACGCAGGATTGCCGTGGCCGGCTCGCAAGAGCCGCTCACCATGATCGCGGGCCATTTCGGTTTTGCGGCCGGCGTGAAGGCGGCCGAACCGCAAATCCCTTTATGGGCACTGATGTTGGCCACGGTGTGGCTCGACATCGTGTTCGTCCCGCTGTTTCTGACAGGGATCGAGACCGTGCAGCCCGTGGCCGGCACGCTCGGGAGCTACGGCGCGAACATCATCCACGCCGACTATACCCATTCGCTCGTCGGTGCGGCGGCCTTGTCGGTCGTCTTCGGGACCGCCTGCGGAGCACGCTGGAAGCTGCGTAGCGGCGTCGTCCTGGGTCTGGTGTCATTTTCGCATTGGCTGCTGGACCTCGTCGTGCATCGCGCAGACATGCCTCTGCTTCCCGGAGACATCGGACATTTCTCGAAATTCGGATTCGGCCTTTGGCGGGTCCCGCAAGCGACCATCGGCATCGAGGCGTTCCTCGTCGTGGCAGGCGCGTGGCTCTACTGGCGCGCCGCCCGTTCGGTCAGCAAAGCTGCCGGTCGCGGTCTTACCCGGGCGATCATCGCAAGCCTGCTGATCGCAATCGGAGGAACCGGCGTGCTGGTGCTCGATGTAACGGCTGTCCTCGGCTGAGACGACTAGGAGGTTCGACTCCCGGAATTATTGGAATTCGTGGTAGCGATGACTGACCACTGCGGCTTCAAGGTGTTTGATCGAAATCCAGTGCCAAACCCCGGCTATCGCCCGTCTGAGCGTGACGTTGCAGCTCTCGGCCGTGTTGGAATGCGCCGTGGCGGCAGCGTGAGGAGGATCGGTGCGAACTCACCGGCCGAGTGGTTGACACGCAGGTGTGCCCGAGACTTGCGCCCGATCCGACGGTAGGCTGGCAATTCGTCGGTGGACAGACCCCAATGCCGAACAGGAAGGTGGCGATCGTCCGCTCGCAATGCGTATGGGCTCGCTTGGCACGGGATTTGCCGGCGCATGAACGGAACTATTTACATTCGTGGTAAACCCCTTCATACGTTTCGGCATGTCGATCATGGCTTTCCTCAAGCAGTTTCCGAATGATGATGTTGCGCGGCCTCCTCGAGGGCGACGAAACGGATGTCGGCGGCAAACGCAAATGGGATCAGAAGTCGAGGCGGGACGACGACGGCCGCCAACCACAAGGGCGCGGCATCGCAAGGCTGTGGTGGTTAGCGGCCGTTGAGCGCGGGCCGCTCCATAGGAGGCAGCATTGAAAGGCCGCAGGGTGCGAGGTGATCCGCACTGAAAAGAGCGGCGATTCGGCCGCTCGGCCCGCCACCTGCTCGATCTCGTCTTAGAGCCTGAACGGATTAGAGCCTGAACGGAAGGGCGCCGGCTTGCGGGTCCGCAAACCCGGCGCTTCCTGATCGGCCCGGTGACTCCGAATAAATGGTCCAATGTGACGGGAACGTCGCTTTAGATGGAAACGAATCCGCTATAATTGATATCTCAACGCTGCTCGCTGGCTGGGGCCGGGGCCGAGCTTGACCGGAGAGCTGTCATGTCGAAGTCACATGCGATCGCACTGTCGCTTCCATCGCTTCGTTTCGCGACTGCCGCACTGTTCGCGATTTCGGCCGGAGTGGTCTATTCCCAGACGACCGCGCCGACCAATTCGCTGCCCAATCCCTACCGCTCAGTCGAGAACTGGGCAAGGATGCCGCAGGGCAGAACCTGGGGTTCCACTGCCGGGGTTTGGATCGATCCGGACGGCACCAGCGTCTGGGTCGCCGAGCGTTGCGGGGCCAACTCCTGCCTCGGCTCAAATCTCGATCCGGTGCTCAAATTCGACGCCTCCGGAAAGCTGGTGAAAGCTTTTGGCGCCGGCATGTTCGTGTTTCCGCATGGAATCTCGGTGGACCGGGAAGGCAACGTGTGGGTCACCGACGCGCAGGGCAAGGACGGCAAAGGCCACCAGGTCTTCAAGTTCAGCCCGGATGGCAAGGTTCTCCTTGCGCTCGGCAAGGCCGGAACGGCAGGCGACGGTCCGGATACCTTCAATGCGCCCTCCTCCGTTCTGGTCGCGCCCAACGGCGATATCTTCGTCGGTGACGGACACGGCGGCAATACCAATGCCCGCATCGTGAAATTCGACAAGGACGGAAAATTCATCAAGACGTGGGGCAAGAAGGGCTCAGGCCCCGGCGAGTTCGACACCCCGCATGCGCTGGCGATGGATTCGCGCGGACGCTTGTTCGTCGGCGACCGCAACAACAACCGCATCCAGATCTTCGATCAGAACGGCAACTATATCGACCAATGGGGGCAGTTCAGCCGGCCGAGCGGCGTCTACATCGACAGCAACGACATCATCTACGTCGCCGACTCCGAATCCGAATCGGTCTCCAAGAATCATGACGGCTGGAAGCGCGGCATTCGCGTCGGCAAGGCGAGCGACGGATCGCTCGTGGCTCTGATTCCCGATCCGGTCGAAAAGGCCACCGGCTCGAGCGCTGCTGAGGGCGTTGCGGCCGACGCCACAGGCAATATCTACGGCGCCGAGGTCGGCCCCAAGCGGTTGATGAAGTACGTCAGGAATTGATGGGATTTTTTGTTTACTGCATTGAGATCGCGGCGCGCTCCGGTATCGATCGGCATCTTGGCACCATGAACGAGAAGGAACGGGTCGCGCTCGGCTCTATCGGGGTGTCGGCGGCGCTGACCATCGCCAAGGGGGTGGTCGGCCTCTCCACCGGCTCGCTCGCGATTCTATCGGAGGCGGCGCATTCGCTGCTCGACTTCGCCGCCACGGTGATGACCTATTTCGCGGTGCGCATCGCCGATAGGCCGGCCGACGCGGAGCACCATTACGGCCACGGCAAGGTCGAGAACCTCTCGGCGCTCGCCGAAACCGCGCTTTTGTTTGTGCTTTCAGGCGTGGTGGCGTGGGAGGCGGTGCAACGCCTATTCGCCGGCCACGGCCATGCCGTCGAGGCTACTGCGGCGGCTTTCGCAATCATTCTCGCTTCGATTGCAACCGACTTCTTGCGCGCCCGCGTGCTGTCGCGGTTTGCTGCTACAACGTCGAGCCAGGCGCTTGAAGCCGACGCGTTGCACTTTTCCTCCGACATGTGGTCGTCAGCCGCCGTGCTGGCCGGGCTCGTCGGCCTACGGTTCGGCTACAATTGGGCGGATTCCGCAGCGGCCCTCGTGGTGGCGCTGTTTGTCTGTCTGGCGGGCTGGCGGCTGGGGCGACGCACCATCGACACCTTGACGGACACCGCGCCGGAAGGCGTCGCCGAGCGTATCTCCGCCGCTGCACGCCGGATTCGCAACGTGGTGTCGGTCGAGCGGGTGCGGGCGCGGCAGGTGGGCGCCAAGGTGTTCGGGGAGATCGAGGTCGGGGCGAGCCGCACTCTGCCGCTCGACCGCGTCGAGAGCCTGAAATCCGACATCGCGGCGGCGGTAACGGCTGCAGTGCCCCAGGCCCAGATCAACGTCAGCGTCATTCCGCGCGCCCTCGACGACGAGACGGTTATGGAGCGCGTGATGGTGATCGCGCGTAATCGCGCTCTCGCGGTGCATCACGTCACGGTCCAGACGATCGCCGGCAAGTTGTCGATTTCGCTCGATCTCGAGGTGGACGGGGAATTTTCGCTCACCGCCGCTCACGACATCGCGGACGGTCTCGAAGCCGCGATCCGCGACGAGTTTGGCCCGGCCGTCGAAGTCGAAACGCACATCGAGCCGTTGCAAACGATGGATGTGGCCGGGCGCGATGCCGTTGCCGGAGAGGTGGCCGCGATCGGGAGTGCGCTCGCCGAGCTTGCGACCGCGAGCGGCATGCTGCGCAATGTCCATGACGTGCGCGTGCGCGAAACCACCAATGGCGAAATCGTCAATTTCCATTGCGACGTGGACCCCGCGAGCACGGTTGCCGCCGTTCACGATCTGGTCGACAGGGTGGAGCGCGGCCTGCGCCAACGGTTTCCAGCCATCAAGCGCGTGATCGGACACGCCGAGCCGAGGGGGTAGAAGCGCCCGTTCTCTTGCCACTCCCCACTGGCGCACGTGCTCGCAAGTCGCGCCCGTCGTGCCGATTGCAGGTTCAATCGACAACATCACCGCCACGCCAAGCCCCGCAGCAACATCAGGCAAAAGCTTGCCGCTGTGGCTTGGCAGCAACACGCGACCAAGCCGCAGGCCTTTCGATGCTCGTTAGCTCATACATAGCACCGCGGCGCCCTGCAGCTTTCCGCTGCGCAGGTCGGTGAGCGCGTCATTGGCCTGTTCGAGCCGATAACGCACGACCTCGGTCTTAAGCCCGCTCCTGGCCGCAATCGCAAGGAACTCGCGGGCGTCGGCGCGTGTCAGGTTGGCGACTGAGACCAGCTGGCGCTCTTCCCAGAGAATCGCATAGGGAAAGCTCGGAATGTCCGACATGTGGATGCCGCCGCACACCACGCAGCCCCCCTTTTTCACGGCGCGCAGGGCAGCGGGCACGAGGGCTCCGACCGGCGCAAAGATGATCGCCGCATCAAGCTGCTCGGGCGGTGCCTGATCCGAGCCGCCCGCCCATGCGGCGCCGAGGCTGCGCGCGAACGCCTGCGCCGCGCTGTCGCCCGGGCGAGTGAAGGCATATACGCGCCGGCCCTGCGACACTGCCACCTGCGCCAAGATGTGGGCTGCCGCGCCGAAACCGTAGATGCCGAGCGACGCACCTTCGCCGGCCATCCGGTAGCTGCGCCAGCCGATCAGCCCGGCGCATAACAACGGCGCCGCCGCAGCGTCGTCGAACCGGTCGGGGAGCGGGAAGCAGTAGCGGGCATCCGCGACCGTATGGGTGGCGTAGCCGCCATCGCGCGTGTAGCCGGTGAATACCGGCGCGTCGCAGAGGTTTTCGCGCCCAGCGCGACAATAAGCGCAAACCCCGTCGGTCGCGCCGAGCCACGGAACGCCGACCCTCTGGCCGATTGCAAAGCCCTCAACGCCGCTGCCCAGCGTCGCAACTCGGCCGACGATCTCGTGGCCGGGGACGAGCGGCAGCTTGGGATGCGGCAACTCGCCGTCGACCACGTGGAGGTCGGTCCGGCAGACGCCGCATGCCGATACCTCGACCAAGATTTCGCCCGCCGCGGGCTGCGGCGACGCCCGCTCCCGCATGACGAGGGGCTGTCCGGGTTGGTCCAAGACCATCGCGCGCATCGTGTTCATTGGGTGTCACATCTGTTCGAGACACAGTCTTTCGCTGCCGTGTACGCCTCTAGCCCGGATGTAGGGCAAACGAAATCCAGCGCAACCGTTGCAGCCGCGCCGCTTTACGGGATTACCCGAGCGAGGGCGCAATTTAAGCGCAAAGGCTGCGCCATGCTCGTGCGACTTCGGCTGACATGTTTGCGTCAAAGCGCGCAATGTTGCTTCGGCTCGGCGCAATGCGGCGCGCTGATTGCGCCCTACGGGCTCCCAAGCGGCCGCACCAGAGGCATCATCCGGGCCGGCCGGCTCAACATCACAGCACGATATCGCGCACCTGCTGGGCCTTCGCGGCGCATGCACCCATCAGGAAGGCAAGGTCGGTGCCGGTCGAGACATAGCGTGCGCCCATGCGAACGTATTGCTCGACGAGCTTTGGCCGCGTGGCGAGCCCGCCGACCCCCACATGCTTGCCATGGCGGCGGCAGGCCGCGATCGTCGTCTCATAGGCTTCGCGGACCTTCGGATGCTCATACTGCTCCGGAATGCCCCAGTCGCATAACAGATCATTGGTGCCGATCATCACCATGTCGATGCCTTCGACGGCGACGATCTCCTCGGCCCTGGCCAAGGCGGCGGCATTCTCGAACTGGACCATCACCATGGTGGCATCATTAAGCGCAGCGTAGGCTTCGGAGGCCGGGAAGGTGCGGAAGTGCAGATGGGGCAACCCGCCCGCAACTGAACGGGCGCCGAGTGGCGGGAACTTGGCCGCCTGGATCACCGCGCGGGCCTGCTCGGCCGAGCCGATGTGCGGCGCGATCACGCCGAGCGCGCCGCCTTCCAGCACCCGCGTGATGTATTCGGGCGTGTTGGCGGGCACACGCACGAGCGGCGCGATGCCTGCTGCCACCGCCGCCATGCAGATCTGACTGGTGGTTTCGATCGAGGCGCTGCCGTGTTCCATGTCGACGTAAATGGTGTCGAACCCGGCGGTCTTCGCGATCTGGGCGATCTCGACCTGACGCACCAGGCGCACCGTCATCGATGCGACCACCTCACCGCGCGCAAGCTTCTCCTTGACGTTGTTGCGCAGGATATCGCCAATCATCATGTCTCTTCCCCGCTGTCGCAGGGGTGCAGCGATGGCGATCCAGGGCGGCCAAAGGCGCGCGGCGGGAGTTCGCCCACTTGCAGAGGCGCCGCCGGCGCCGCCCTGTCGATCATTCTGCGTCGTTGCGCGGGCAAAGGCGCGGCCATGCTTCATAGCCCGCGAGGACGGCCCCTCGCGCTTTTATTTCGTGGCCTTTATGACGTTCCGTGCTACTCATGCGTAGTTCCGTCCGGCATCAGGGCGCCCTTGAAATTTACGCCATCGAGCTTGGCATCGGTGAGGATCGCGCGCGACAATCGCGACTCGGAAAGGTCGGCGCCAGTGAGATCGGCGCCAGTGAGATCGGCGCCGAACAGGTCGGCGCCGGACAGGTTTGCGCCCCTGAGGTTGGCTTCGCGCATCACCGCATCGATGAGGCCGGAATCCTCAAGGTTTGCGTCCTGCAGATTGGCGCGCCGCAGCGTCACCCCAACCAGATTGGCACGTTGCAGTTCGGCGCCCTTGAGCGAGGCGTCGTCGAGCCGGGCGCCCGTCAAGATCGCCTCGGTGAGCTTGGCGCCGTCGAAGACCGTTCGCACCAGCCGCGCCTTGCCCATTTTTGCTTCGACCAGGTTCGCCCCGGCGAGATTGGCGACGCTCAGGTCGGATTCATAGAACATTCCGCTCGGCACATTGGCGTTGGCAAACGACGCGTTCTTGAGATCCGTCTTGTTGAGGTTGGCGCCGGCCAAGTCCGCGCCAGCGAAATTGGCGCCGATCAACCGGCTCCGGTGGAACACCGCGCGTGCGAGCTTCGCCCCGGAAAAATCAACACCGCCAAGATCGCGTCGCTTGAGCTGGGCCTTTTCGAGGACGCACCCGGCGCAGGACTTGCTCTTGCCGGCCAGGAAATCGGCCTCGCTGCCGGCTTGCGATGCCCCAGCCGAGAGCGCTACGAGGAAAATGATGGCGAGCGTGCCGCCGGCGACCAGAGACTTTGACATGGCCTTTAATTCCGTTTCATCGCCCAATATGATGGCACGTTTCCGGCTGCAGCCAAAGCGCGGCGTTTGCGCGGTGAGAAATGCCATGAGGTCTGTCTTGGTGACCCCCCAAATATCGAATTGTCGGGTGCGGCTTTTCGGCGTCATCGTGGCTCTCGCGTGCCTGATCGGCGCATCAGGAGCACCCCTCGCTCAAGGGGCCGGCGAACGACCGGTCCGGCATGAAGTCTGGGACCTTCAGCTTGGCGCCAAGGTGGCCGACCTGCCTGACGATTACGTCGATTACGCCTGTGGCACCAACGGCGGTCCGCCGTCGACGCCGCTCGCCGGTTGGAAAGACTACCGCCGCTGCCGGCCCGATGCGAACGGGCTGCGTGAGGTGTATTTCCGCTATGACGACGAACTCGAATACTGGGCCAAGGCCAACAACCTCGAGGCTCAGATGGAGCAGTACATCGGCACCAAGACCTATGGCTTTCCGATCGTCGTCTCGGCGCTGATCGACGGCGACGGCGTGCTGCGCGGCATCCGCATCGTCAGCGATCCGCGCGACCCGACCGGCGACCGCGACGAGGCCTATCTCTTGCGCAACTTCCTCAATGCTCGGTTTGGTCGTGAGGGGTGGCAATGCGAAGAGCTTGCCGCCGAGCCCGGCGAGACGCCGGTCAGCGGGATCTTCATCAAGCAGCACTGCGAGAAGGACATCGAAGGCGGCATGCACGGCCTGCTGATAACGCGTTATTTGCGCAAGCCCGGCCAGAGCCAATATGACCCGATATCCGGCAAGGAGACCACGAACCAGTTCGAGAGCAATGTGCGGTTTGAATTGATCAAGATGAAATGATGCGCGCCCGTCGCGTGTAGGGCGCGAGAGCAAAGCCTGTTGCACCACAGCGACCGGAATGAATAGGCAGCGCTATTTCGCCAACACAACCTATTCGAGGAGACCAGGATCATGAAAACCGTTCCGGCCTTAGTTTTCGGACTGGTCGTGGCGAGCCAGGCACAGGCCCAGACCGCGCCGGAACATCTGCCGCGCGGCACGGCGACCGACGTGAGCAATGGCGAGATTCTCGCAACCGCGCAGAAGACCGCAGCTGCACCGGTGAGCGATCAGCAACTTCGGGTCGTGAGTATCAACGGCGAGTACAATGTCGGTGTCGGCGTCGTTCATCGGGCGAAGACGCAAGGCCGCGACATCGGCTTCGGCATCGAGCACAGCCAGATCACCGAAATCTACCACGTCATTTCCGGCAACGCGACGCTCGTGACCGGTGGAACGATCGAGAACATGAAGGAGACGCCGGCCAACAGCCCGGTCGTCACGACGCTCAACGGGCCAAGCTCAGGCGGCGGCAAGGTCATCGGCGGACAGACACGTAACGTGGGACCCGGCGATGTCGTCATCATTCCGCCCAACACGCCGCACTGGTTTACCGACATTACGTCGGACCAGATCGTTTATCTCGTGGTGAGGGTCGACCCTCACAAGGTGCTGCCGGCCGGTTACGGAACGAAGTAGCGGCTACGGGCCAGTGTAAACCTGGATGCCAAACCACCTTTCGCGCAGCTCGCAGATCAACGGGCTGTTGGGACCGAGCCTGCTGTTTTCGGCACATAAAAGGCCGGCACCATATTGTGCCTGAGGAAGTTTGGTCACGGCGATGTCGGTGGAATCCCACCTATCAAACGAATCAAGAACGCCGGCACCGGTCGCTCGGTCGTGTGCCTTTACTTGCCCACGAATGTTTTGATCACGTAGTCCGCGACGGCCTCGATTTCCCGTCTCGTCAGCGGCGTCGAATGCGGGTCGTGCGGCGCATCGCGGCCCAGATCCTTGCCCTTGAGGCCGTAGCAGTCCGTATCCTCGTAGGCGTATTTGTCGAAGTGCGGCATCTCCGTGGCCGGCCGCCCGCAGGCGATCACTTCGATAAGCTGGTCGCGATTGAGGGTGGTCTCGTGCAGATTGGCGGCCCGGCCCGGCGAGCGCGGGTCGCCGCGCCCGTCGCCGTCGGGACCATGACAGAACTGGCAGTCCACCTTTTCATGGAACAGCCGATCACCAAAGGAGACGTCCTGTGCCGAGGCGAAGGAGAGCTGGAGGGCGGCGGCGAGCAGGCCAGCGACGATGAACTTGCAGGCGTTCACTTGAGGCTCCTTGTCCGACAGCCTGTCATCGTGCGCTGCCGACGATCCGGTAACCGTTGGCTTCCCAATCCGGCGGCTGCTGGATGCTCCACTTGCGCGCGGCATGACAGGTTCGGGCGAGCATCCGACTACAGGCCGAACACGAACAGCATGGTCTGGTTGCGCTGCTCGCGCAGCTCCGGCGTGAGCACGTGCCGGCCCTTGGTGATATTGCTGATGCCCGACAGGATGGCGACGTATTGCTTGCCGCCGGCTTCGAACGTGATCGGCGGCGCGTTAAAGCCGGTGCCGACGTTGATCTTCCAGAGCTCCTCGAGCGTGCTATCGTCGTAAGCCGCGAACGTGCCGTCGGTGAAGGCCGTGAAGGCGAGACCGCCGGCCGTCGTGACCACGCCGCTCACGTTGGGATAGATCGAGTGCACCCGCTTCTTCACCTCGCCGGTCACCGGATCGGCCATGATGAGGTCGGATTCGTTGCGCTCGTTGAACTTTGAGATCCGGCTGAAATAGATGCCTCTCTTGATCGCCTCCTGGTCGAGCGTGGAGTCGTTGCACATCGAAAAGGCCGGAATGTAGAGAAGCCCGGTGCGGCGGCTGTAGGACGGCGGGAAGTAGTTGTTGCCGCCGGTCAGCGCTGGGCACAGCTGTTTGGTCGGCTCGGCGAGGGTATAGTTCTGTTTGCCCGAATAGACCTGGATATCGCGGTTTGGATCATAATCGACTGGCTTGCCGGTCTTCTGGTCAATGCCGGCCGTCCAGTTGATCCGCTGTACGTAAGGCTTTGCCATCACGGTCTGGCCGTTGGCGCGCTCGAAGGAATAGAGAAAGCCGTTGCGAGCCGCGTGGGCGATGAGCTTGCGCGGCTGGCCGCCGACCGTGGCGTCGATCAGGATGTGGGAACCCTCCTCATCGTAATCCCACATGTCGCCCGGCGTGTACTGGTGGTACCAGTTCATCTTGCCGGTGTCCAGATCCCACGAGATCAGGCTGTCGGTGTAGAGGTTGTCGCCCGGGCGGTAGTAGGGGTCCGACCACGGCACCGGGTTTCCGGTGCCCCACAGCACCTGGTTGGTGTCCGGATCGTAGGAACCCGTGACCCACATAGCGCCGCCGCCGGTCTGCCAGGCGTTGTTCTTGTCCTTCCAGGTCTCGCTACCGGGCTCGCCG
>JASHRR010000474.1 GCA_030037185.1 Xanthobacteraceae bacterium
ATGGACACGACGTGCTGCCCCTGCTCGCGGGCGTAGCGCAAGGTGGCAAGCGTATCTGCAGTCTCGCCCGATTGCGATACGAACAGAGCGAGGTTGCCCGGGGCGAACGGCACCTCGCGGTAGCGGAACTCCGACGCCACATCGATCTCGACCGGCAGGCGGGCAAAGCGTTCGAACCAATATTTGCCGATCAGCCCGGCATAATAGGCGGTGCCGCAGGCCGAGATGGAAATGCGGTCGATCGCACGAAAATCAAACGGCAGCGGCTCGGGCAACTCGATCCGGCCCTTGGCGAAGTTGACGTAGTGGGCGAGCGCATGGCTGACCACCTCGGGCTGCTCGTGGATTTCCTTCGCCATGAAATGGCGGTGATTACCCTTATCAAGCAGGAATGCCGAGGCATCGGAGCGAATCGTCGGCCGCGTCACGGTCCTGCCGGCGGCATCCTGGATGGTGGCGCCGCTGCGCCGCAGGATGACCCAGTCGCCATCCTCAAGGTAGGCGATCGACCCGGTGAACGGCGCCAGCGCGATCGCGTCGGAACCGAGATACATCTCGCCGTCGCCATAGCCGACCGCCAGTGGCGGGCCGCGCCGGGCGCCGATCACGAGATCGTCCTCACCGGCAAACAGAAACGCCAGCGCGAACACCCCCCGCAGACGCGGCAGGGCGGCAGCGACCGCGGCGGCTGGGCTGGCGCCTCTGCTCATCTCGTCGCTGACCAGGTGGGCGACCACCTCGCTGTCGGTTTCCGTGGCAAACTCGGCGCCGTGCTCCTGAAGCTCCCGGCGCAATTCTGCGAAGTTCTCGATGATGCCGTTGTGCACGACCGCAACCCGGTCGGTGGCGTGAGGATGGGCGTTGATTTCGTTGGGCCGCCCATGCGTCGCCCAGCGGGTGTGGCCGATGCCGCTCATGCCTTTCAGGGGATCGCTGGCGAGCCGCCGTTCCAGGTTCTTGAGCTTGCCTTCCGCGCGACGGCGGGTGAGCACACCCTGCTCCAGCGTGGCGACACCGGCGGAATCATAGCCGCGATATTCAAGACGCTTGAGCGCGTCGATGAGATTGAGCGCGACCGGTTCGGTCCCCAGAATTGCGATGATGCCACACATGCTTTTGAAAACCCTTTAGGCTAACAATCGTGCCAAACGGCCTTTAACATGACCTGTGTGGATTAACACGAAGCGGAAGGAATTGCCGCGACGCGAGTTTCACAATTTGCTTCCGTTGCTTACGTCACTTGTACCGTTGCCAGGTTGCCGCAGCGTCAGCCGCGGGGTCCCGCCGCGGCCGCCCCCGGCCCGGCCACACACAGGCCGGACCCGGCGGGCTCGCCGATCGGTAAACGCCGCGGAATCCGGGACCCGCCGGTCAATGCGGCAATGCCGGCCGCGGTTTCGCCGCCGACGCGGGCTTTGGCGCTCAAGGATCGAATGTCGCGGAGGCTGGTCGCCTGCGTCGCAGCCTTGCGGGCGGGCCATGGATGTCGGCCTCGAGGTGGCCGCCCGGTGTGAGCCGCGCGAACGGCCCGACCTCCGCGCCGCGTCCCACCTGGGCGCCTTCGAGGTGAGAGAACGAGCGGATCACGGCGCCGTCCTCCACTGTCACGCCGGGTCCGAAAACCACGTAGGGCTCGATCGTGACATCGCGGCCGAGCTTGGTGTCGGCACACAGATAGACCGTCTCGGGCGCCACCATGGCGACCCCCGCCTGGTGGGCCGCGGCGCGCAGGCGACGCTGCAGCACGGCCTCGGCTTCGGCCAGCTGGGCTTGCGTGTTCACGCCGAGCACCTCATCCGCGTCCGTTTCGAGAGCCACCGTGCAAAACCCCATGGCGCGCGCGACCGCAACCGCATCGGTCAGATAAAACTCGCGCTTGGCATTGTCATCCTGGATGGTTGCCAAAATTGCGAGTGCGGCGTTGCCCGCCAAGGCGATCAGGCCGGAATTGCAGAGGCCGATGGCGCGCTCGGCCGCGCTCGCATCTTTCTCCTCCCGGATGGCGATGAGCTGACCGGCGGCATCGATGACCAGACGTCCGTAGCCGGTCGGATCGACGGGACGAAACCCGAGCACCGCGACGCCCGCGCCGGCCGCCAGCGCCCCACGCAGCCGGGCAATCGTTTGCGGCGTGATCAGCGGCGTATCGGCGAAGACGACCACCACATCATCTGCCCCTCGCGCCAGCGCTGCCTTGGCGGCGAGCACCGCGTGGGCGGTGCCGCGCCGCTCGTGCTGGACGTAGAACGCTGCGCCGGGCGTGAATGCCTTCACGGCCTCCACCACCGCGTCCTGCCCGGACCCGACCACCACGGCGATCCCTGCGTCGATCGCGCCGACTGCGCAAAGCACGTGGCCGATCAGGCTGCGTCCTGCGATCGCGTGCAGCGCCTTGGGCCGCGAGCTGCCCATGCGGGTTCCTTCGCCCGCGGCAAGCACGACGAGGAGGCAAGTTCTGTTGCTCACGCAGTCCGTTGTCATTTTCCCGATCTTACTACGCGAATGGGGGCGGCTTGTGTTCCTGGCGGTCTCATTCGGCGCCGGTCGCCGGGGGCGACGGGTGTTCGTCTCTGCATCAGCCCGACGCGCCTTGACGATGCTCCGATCCCTTCAGCTGGCCGTTAAGCGAGCAGCCCCCAGGCTGTTGCGCGCCGGTTTGGCAACTTACTTCAGGACTCACCGCTTTGAAACGGCCGCCGGAGGGACGCCCCCATCGGCCGCGGCCCCGAGCTGTTTCAGCACCTTGGCGATCTGGCTGCGGCTCGGCTCATCAAGGCGCAGCGTGAGGGCCGTGCGGTAGTCCGCAATGGCCCGGTCATATTGTCCGGCAAATCTGAGCGCGTAGGCGCGGCCGACAAACGCTGCCGCCACATTTGGATCGAGCCGGATCGCTTCGTCGAAGTCCTCTACCGCACGATCGTAGCGCTGCCTTTTCGTATTAAGGAAACCGCGATTGCGGAACGCGACGGCATTGTTCGGTTCGAGGCGCAGGCCCTCGTCGTAGTCCGCGATGGCGCGATCCTCATACACCCCATCGGCCAGATAGGCGTCGAAGTCCCACTGCGCCTTGTCCCGGTAGGCATCGGCTCGCGCGAAGAACGCCGCGGCGAGGCGGGGATTGAGGCCGATCGCTTTGTCGCAGTCCTCAATCGCAAGATCGACCCGCCCCTTGATCCGCCGCGCAGTGGCCCGATTAGCCAGGGCGAGCGCGTAGGCGGGATTGAGCCGGATCGCCTCGTCGTAGTCTTCGATCGCGCGATCGATCTGACCTTTGCGCTGGTAGGCAAGGCCGCGGTTGTTGAATCCGATCGCGTATTTGGGATCGAGCCGGATCGCTTCATTGTAGTCGTCGATGGCGCGATCGTAATTTCGCTGGCTCAGATGAACGTTGCCTCGACTATTGAAGGCGGCGACACGTGTTTGCGAGGTCTGCCCGCCGGACTCGATGAGCAGGGTACAGCTCTCGAGCTTCTGCTCGGGCGTCACCCCCACGCTGGCGAAACATCGGCGCCGTTCATCCGACTGCTGGGCGCAGACCGCGGCCGGCAGCACGATCGTGATAACCGCTGTCAGCGCAACCGCCGCAGTCAAGCGCATGCGACGCCCTCGTGGCTTGCGGCCTGTTAAAAAATGGTAAACTGCCGCCAATATACCTAAAATTCTATAGTGTGCCGAGCCTGTTGTCATGGCGATATCGAAAGACCGCCCCTGCCCTGCCGTCCCCTGCCCGCGAGGGAGAGCGCGGGGGAGGCCCGGCGTCACGACGAAATTCGGTTCGCTGACCATGGCGCTCGCCGCCGCCTGGGCCGCGACTGGCGCCGGCGCCGAAATCATCAGCAAAGAGGACATGTTGCGCGGCATCACGACAACCCGCGACCGGTGTGCCGCAACCGATGAGACGCTGTGGCTAAGCGTCGACAAGCAGGACTTTTGCGTCCGCTATTATCTCTCCACTGCCGGCGGCGAGGGGACGCGCCCAGTGGTTTTTCTTGCGGGCGATCATTTCGGGACGGTAAGAAACTGGCAGTGGGTGCCGGTCTTCAAGGACAAAAATGCCGGCATTACGTTTGATCCAACCAATCCGGGGTCGCAGGGCGACGTCAACACCGATGATCTCGTAAAGACCGCAGACGCGTTTTCCAAGCTCGCCAAGACCACCGCGATCTACCTCGCGCGAATGGGTGTCGATGGCACGTCCGGCAATCATGTATTCCGCAAAACCCTGCTTGAGCTGCATCTGATGAGCGCGGCCCTTGACGCCATCAAGCAACGTCACGGATTCGACGGGTTTCATCTCGCCGGTCAATCGGGCGGGTCGACGCTGGTGGCCGGTCTCGCCGGAGTCCGCCATGACATCGCCTGCGCGGTATCGGGTTCGGGGCGCTTGGGGATCAGCGGCGGCGGCAGTTCGAAAGAGCCCGCACGAACCCTTCTCGACCCTCTCGCGTTCATTCCATCGATCGCCGGGAATCGGTCCGTGCATTTCTTCATGGTAACCGATCCGGCCGATCGGACCGTTCCGGCCCGCCAGCAGACCCCATTCGCTGAAAAAATGCGCCGGGCCGGCCGCAGCATCCCGCAGTATTTCGTCACCGCGACCGACGACTTCCACCACGGCGTCGTCAGCTACACCCAGCTGGTGACAGCCGGATGCGCGCTCGGCAAGTCTGACGCCCAGATCGCGACGGCGGTTGGCACCTTGGTCAAGCGAAGTGCCGCCTATGACGAGCAAAGACGCAAGGAAATCGCCTTGTTCGGCAAGGATGGGACCGCGCGTGTGCCCCCATCGGCCGAGCCTCGCGCCGCGCCGTCGGGTAGCCCGGCCCGCACCGGCGGCAAGCGGGCGTAAATGTCCGAAAGCCTGCCCGACGATCCGCGCCCGCAGCGCCGGCTGTTCCGCCCCTCGGCGGCGGCGCTCAATTGGGTGATCACGGTCGGCTTGTTGTCGCTCGGCTGCGCGATCTATCTGCGTTATCTGGTAATCGAGCAGACGCAGATTGGGCTCGCCTGTGATGCCGGGCTCAAGACTTTTCAATGCCTGAGCCGCACCGTGGTGTCGGCCTTGTTCGAAAACGAGGTTTTCGGCTGGATCGGCCTTGGCGCCGCGGCGTTAACCGTGATGCGACCGGTCCTGCCGTTGTTCACGATCGGCCTTGCGGCAAGCGCATTCGGCATCGTGCTTCACAATGGCGGTCTGTCCGGATTGGCGGTTGCGCTGCTCATTATGTCTTTCGCGCGTCCCGTAGCCGATCAATGGTGACAGCAAGCACGGTCAGGACCGCCCCGAACCACAACGCTTGCCAGTTGGCGAAGCCCTCGTTGAAGACGATATAGACGGCGGACCCAGCGAGGGCGATCGCCCCAATAGTTTCGGCCTGGCCACGGGGTCCGGCGCGGCGCGGGCCGAGCGCCATTGCGATCGCAAAGGGAACGGCGGCGGCCGAAAGCTGGGCGTCGGCGAAATCGCGGTAGCGCGGATCGAATACCAAGCCGAGCGCAGCCTGAATCGCCAGGCCCGTGGTGGCGATCAACACAAGGCCGCTGACCCGGGCGATCGCGGCTGGCGGGCGCTCGCCAGCCCCCGCCAGCACGGCTGCAAATGTCGGGACCGCCTCGTTCGCGGCGACCGTCAGGGAGGCGACGACCGGCGCCGTGAACGCCGCCGCCGCCATGGCCACGCCGCGTATCCAGCCGCCTGCCCCGAAGCTTTCGATGATGACATCTTCCAAGGCCGATGGCGCCATGACGCCGGCCACGAGCCCGATCGCCGCGATGCCCGCCAGCACGCCGGCGGGCGCCTTGGCGATCAGCCGCCCGCCGCCGGCGTGGATTGCCGCCGCGAACACGGCGGCCGATAACCCCAAGCCCAAGGCCAATTGCCACCCCCACCAGGGATGATCGGAGACCGGCTCCCCCCACGCGAATTTCGGCTCCCGCACATCGCTGCCAAACAGGCCCCAGTAGCCTCCGACCGTCCCTTCAAGGTAGCGCTTCCACGGCTGGTCGAAGGCTTCGATCACGTTCACACGATAGTTCTTCACCCGCGCCCGCGCCATCACCTCCTCCAGGACACGGGCCTGGTTGGCCCGCGACGGCAAGGCGCCCTCGCGCATCCGCCCGGCGCTCGGCCATCCTACCTCCCCGATCAGGATTTCCTTGCCCGCAAAGGTCGCCGCGACACGGCTGCGGATCTCGTCTACATGGGCGGCCGCGAGATCAGCCGCGATCGGCAAATCCTCCCAATAAGGCAGAATATGGATGGTGATGAAATCGACCGCTGCAGCAAGTTCGCGGTTGCGCAACCAAAATTCCCACACATCCGCATAGGTCACCGGCAACCCGGTCGCGGCTTTAACTTCGCGCAGCGCGGCGGCAATGTCCTCGGCCGCCAGTTCCCCGCGCAGCAGCACCTCGTTGCCGACCACGATGGCGCTGATCGCATCCGGATAGCGCTTGGCAAGCGCTATTGCGGTGTCGATCTGGATGCGGTTCTTCTGCCGGTCACGGCCCAGCCAAAGCCCCTGGAGCACTTTGATGCCGAGGCGCTGCGCGATCGCCGGCACCTGGTCGAGCCCATTGTCGGTCGCGTAGGTGCGCACGCAATCGGTCAGGCGGGCGAGCTTTGACAGGTCCTGCTCGATCTGGGCGGCCTCGGCATGGGTCGCCGGGTCGAGGGGAGTCTCATCGCCACGAAATGGCGTATAGGACATGCATTGAATACGGCCTGGATCGGCCGCGACCGCCGGCACGGCGAGCGGCCGGCCGAGCCACCACCATGCCGCCGCGACGGCAGCGGCGGTAAGTAGGAACAAGGCGATGAGCTTTCGCATGAAGATTCCGTGTCACGCGTGCGGCGTTTCCCTCATTCGGGCGCGCTCGCCGGTCTGCTCCCCTAACCTTCCCTACCCTCCCCGGCAAGCGGGCAGGCAAGGGCGGTGGGCCGGAAAAGGTTAAGGAGTGGCTTTTCCAACAGGCGCGCTCCCGGTGTGATGGCATCGACGCGCTCCGACGCAATCGGCTGCCGGGAGTAGCTATGGGAGCAAACATTTGTGTTGCTGCTGCGCTCGATGACTGGACAAAATCCGCAACTTCCGCCATTGACGATAAGGCAAATGTGGAGCCGTAATACGGGCACAGTCGGCCAGCGTGACTGTGCGTCATCCTTGCTCAAGTCAGCCTCGACAGAAACCGATCGTGCGACCATGTTCGTTGTAGCTTGGCGTTTTCTAGCAATCGTCGTCAGCGCGACAGTCTTTGTAGCCGCACCCCTCGTTGCCCAGAATGGGGAGCAGAAGCCCGCCGCGGCCGGCAAGGGGGAGGCCGCCAAGGATGCGGCCGGCCGTACCGACGAAATAGCGGAGGCGGCCCGCGCCATGACCGGCCCCGCGGCCCGGGGCGAATGTGTCTGGCTGGGCGTCCGCGCGGTCGGCCTGATGTGGAAGGACGACCTCGACACCGCGTTCCGTCACCTTGAGTTGTATGACCGGTTCGGCTGTCCGGCCGAGCACATTCAAATCAGTTTCCGATGCGTCGTACGCCAGGGCAACATCGATCAGAAGGATCAAAAGTCGACCGACGCGTTCAATAAGCTCGTCGATGAGTGCTGGAGGAATCCCGCCCTTCAGCCCCCTCCCCCACCTCCCCCGCCGGCGGCGGAAAAGTCGGGAACCAAATAGCTGCCGGCGAATTATGATTACTTGGTATATCTTGTCGCAGTGCTTTTTATGTTGCTGTAGTGGTTTTGCCCTCAAAACGCCACGTCCGCTCATTACTCGAAACTTACGCGGTGCTTTGTTATCGCGGCAAGCCATTACTGACCGTACCTAGGGGACAAGGTTCCGGTCTAACATTTCCGCCCCCT
>JASHRR010000475.1 GCA_030037185.1 Xanthobacteraceae bacterium
CGATGCCGAGCTTGACGCCCACGTGGCGCGCAATCGCGTTGATGTGGATCGGCGCGTTGGTCGAGCCGCCGATCGCGGAGCACGCGACGATGGCGTTCTCGAAGGCCTTGCGGGTCAGAATGTCCGACGGTTTGAGGTCCTCATGCACGATGGCAACGGCGCGCAATCCGGTTTGGTAGGCCATCTGCGCCCGCTCGCGATAGGGCGCAGGTATGGCGGCGCAACCTGGCAGCGACATGCCAAGGGCTTCGGCGAGCGCGTTCATGGTCGAGGCCGTGCCCATGGTGTTGCAATGGCCGACCGACGGCGCAGACGATGCCACGATGTCGATGAATTCCTTATAGTCGATGCGACCGGCCGCATGCTCCTTGCGCGCGTTCCAAACAGCGGTGCCGGAGCCCGAACGTTCGCCCTTCCACCAGCCGTTGAGCATCGGACCGCCGGACAGCACGATCGCCGGAATGTTGACGGTCGCGGCCGCCATCAGGCAGGCGGGCGTGGTTTTGTCGCAACCCGTCATCAGCACCACGCCGTCGAGCGGATAGCCGTACAGCACCTCGACGAGGCCAAGATAGGCGAGATTGCGGTCGAGCGCCGCGGTCGGGCGCCTGCCGGTTTCCTGGATCGGATGCACCGGGAACTCGAAGGCGACACCGCCGGCATCGCGGATGGCCTCGCGCACGCGCTTGGCCAGCTCGATATGGTGCCGATTACACGGCGCGAGATCGGAGCCGGTCTGGGCGATGCCGATGATGGGCTTGCCGGCGCAGAGTTCATCGCTGGTGAGCCCGTAATTGAGATAGCGTTCGAGGTAGAGCGCTGTCATTCCGGGATTGTCGGGATAGTCGAACCACAGCTGCGAGCGCAGGCGGCGTTTGGAAGTCATCGCATATGCCTCGGCTTGACGGCGGCGGCCGGCTTTCTGCTGGCCGCTGTTCGCGCACTGGCAATCGCCGTGCGGTGCGTTTATGTCAAGACGTCGGCGCAAATTCGGTTCCCGCCTTTGCATGCTGCGGATCATATCGATCGATCGGCCTCGTCCTGACAAGCGCGCTCCAGGATGGCCAAGCGCCCGCGTGTTTGGGGACGGCATCGGCGAGATCACGGTGGGTGGCCGCCGAGACGGCCGCCCCAAGAGCACGGGCTCCTCGAGCGAAAGATTCGAGGGTTGGATCGGATCCGTCGACATGTTTGCTTGGTGGAATCGATCGACCAGTTTGGCGAGGTGCGAATGCCCACGGTCTTCGACTTTCGTGGCCGCGTCGCCGTCGTCACCGGCGGCGCCCAGGGCATCGGCCGGGCGATTGCCGAACGCCTGCTGCACGGCGGCGCCACCGTATGGCTGTGGGACCGAGACATCGCGCTCGCGAGAGCCGCTGCGGCCGAGATGGGCTCGATCGGCGAAACCTTGGCGGTGCCGGTGGACGTGTCCGACTTCGCGGCGGTCGAAGCCGCCGCCGCAGCCGTCGATGGCGGCCGGATCGACATCCTTATTAACAACGCCGGTATAGCGGGACCCAACCTGCCGACCTGGGACTATCCGCCGCCGCAATGGGCGCGCGTGATCGCCGTGAACCTCACGGGCACCTTCAACTGCTGCAAGACCGTGGCGCCGACGATGATCGCGCAAAACTATGGCCGCATCGTCAACATCGCCTCGATCGCCGGCAAGGAAGGCAACCCCAACGCCTGCGCGTATTCGGCCTCCAAGGCCGGCGTGATCGCGCTGACGAAATCGCTCGGCAAGGAGCTCGCCGGCTACGACATCGCGGTCAATTGCGTGACGCCGGCCGTCGCCAAGACCGCAATCTTTGACCAGATGGCCAAGGAGCACATCGCCTACATGCTCTCGAAGATTCCGCGCGGCCGTTTCGTCAAGGTTGAGGAGATCGCCGACCTGGTGGCGTTCTGCGCCTCGCAGGAGTGCGCGTTTACGACCGGCGCAGTGTTCGATATCTCGGGCGGGCGAGCCACATACTGAATGCGGCCCGTCATTGAATGCAGAGAATGCAGAACGTCTCGATCCCGCACGGTGAGGGCTACTCTGAACGGGTCGCTGTCAACGATGTTCGCGCAGATCGCGCGATCTTTGTGAACACGCAGTGCTGCATCCGACTCAACCAGGCGGATTGCGATGCAGTGGCGGTGGACCTTCGCACGAGGGCCGTTTTCGCGGTGCAAGATTTCGCCGGCGGCACCGTGCTCGGCAGCGCTAGCCGGCATGGTGCTGTTCATCCTCGCCCCCGCGTCGGGTTCCTGGGCGCTCACCGTTGCAGATCTACCGCAACGCCTTGCCGGGCTCCTGCACGCCTCGAGCGCGATGCTGTTCTCGGGGTCCTTCTCATCGCGCTGCTGCTGATCGCCGCCTTCGTGTTCGTGGTTCACCCCCCTTCCTGCCGGCTCCCCTCATCCTTTAAGGGGTGAGTCCCGTCACAGATCATTCATAAGAATTTTTCCCAGAACTTATCCGGCACGGTGGTGACCACCCATTGAAAGCTGCGGGAAAAAACTCCGGCGATGACAACGAATGTAAGCACTCCGAAAAGCGTAAGCGTCATCGTCCAGAATGCAGCGGCTATTTTCTCGAAGGCCGCCAGACAACGCCTGAGCAATTGGAAAAGAATCCAGGCCAGAACTGCGATGAAAAACAGACCGACCACGAGCTTCCACGGCGGCAAATTCCACCACGACATGCCGAAGGCATGGGTAATTTGCGCCCACGACCACACCCACAACACCTCAATCGTCCGCAATACCCAGGAGATACCTTGAAGGATCACTTGGAGCAGTTGATGAACTGACTGATTCATGGCTGCCTCCTATCGGCAAATGCTGACCAAACCGATAAATGCCCTCCCTGGCGGTTGATTAGACGCCTATCTCCCTTATGTGACCGGCCAGACCATCCGCCCTATATAGTTGCGCAAGGACGAGGTGACCACTGCAGAAATACGATAGCGGGTCTTGGCAGCCGGCGAATGCGGAATTGGATACCGCAAAGACGGTATCTCAAAACCACAGGCAAACTGACGAATTTTTCACGTGAAACGAAAAAGTGCTTGGTAGATGGCGGTTTATGCCTTGCCTTTTGCGGAACATAACGACATATAATTACCTATTCCGGCACTGACGATTTGCTGACGACGCTGACGAAAGGCTGACCAAAATGGCGACCGCGCTGACCGAAACCACCGTGAAAAATGCTTCAGTTCCAGCGACTGGATCGGCGACGATTTGGGACTCGGAGATCACCGGGTTCGGGGTTCGCATCCATTCCAAGGGCACGAAAAGTTTCTTTCTCAACTACCGAA
>JASHRR010000048.1 GCA_030037185.1 Xanthobacteraceae bacterium
GAACTCGCCATGATCGCCGCTGCGCACGTCGATCTTGTAGACGGTGCCCCAGCCGTCGCTCGTATACATGAAGCCATTGTCGATTAACGGATTGACCTCGTTCTCGGGACCGTTCTGGCCGATGTCCTGCATGCCGCGCAGCGCCAGCGCCCACACCATGCGCAGGTTTTTGACGTTGTCGCGGTTGATCTGGGCGAGCTTAGAATAGCGGGTCGAGCCGTAGTCCCCGTTCATCATCAGCCAGTTTTGCGGCTCATTGGCAGAATTGACGAGCCGGTCGCGGTTGACCGTCATCTTGTATTCGGCCGCTTGGGCCACAGCCGCGAGAGCGGTCAATGAAACGCCGAGCAAGGCCGTGCGTACCGCAACGGCGATAAATCCGAGGTGTTCAGGCATTTGTCGTTCCTCCCGTGTTGGCGAGACGCGCTGGCGGCGCCAGTAGCTTACAGCCCCGGATTGAGCACAGCGCAATCCGGGGTCCCCGATCAATGTGGCGACGTCGCCCCTTCCTTCGCTGGCGCTCAACCCGGGTCCCTCGGACCGCGGGCGTCCCGCCTGACCCTGCCGCCGGCGTGCCGGGAGGACAGGGCGAATGAAGGGACGCGATGTTTCAATTCAACGCAAACACGAACAGATAGCTCGCGTGCTCGAGGTTATCGTATTTCACCGGATGCAGGTGGCGCCCGCTGGCCTGCACCGCGAGATATTCCTTCGGCCCGATCGCGTAGACAACCGGCGCCCCCTTCAGCGGCGTCCCCACATTGAAGCGCCACAGCTCCTGGAGCTTCTCGTCATCATAGGCGACCACCCAGCCGTCCTGCAGGGCCGAGAACACCAGGCCGCCCGCTGTCGCCGTCGCGCCGGAGCGGATTTCGATGTCGGTCACGGTTTTTGCCAGCACTTTGTGGTTGACCACATCGTAGGCCGTGATGGCCCCGTAATAGAGGTCGCTGGTGTAGGTCCGCTTCTCGCTGTTCTTGGCATCAAGCCCGCCATTCGCGCTGAGGAACTTGAACTCGGCGCCGTTCTGGCTGAAGCAACCCTCGGCGCCGACCCCGTAGGCGATCTGCTTGACCGGATTATAGGCGGTGGGCTGATGAGCGACACCGCCGTGCCAGGTCGGGCAGGCCCGCTTCATGCCGTCGCCGCGCAGTGCGCGAGCTTCCGAAACATAAGTCTGCACGTCAAGCTTCGGATCGTATTCGAGCGGCTTGCCGGTCTTGGGGTCGAGGCCCTTGGTCCAGTTGAGGTCGTTGACGTACTGGCCGCCCTTGATGAAGCTGCCGTTGGCGCGGTCGAGCGTATAGTAGAAACCGTTGCGCCCAAAGTGGCCCATCACCTTGCGCATCTCGCCGTTGACGTTGACGTCGTAGAGCATATGGATGCCGATCTCATCATAGTCCCAGGCGTCGTTCGGCAGATACTGGAAGTACCAGACGAGCTTGCCGGTGTTGATGTCGAGCGCCACCGCCGAGTCGGTATAAAGATTGTCGCCCGGCCGCGCTTGCGGGTCGTAAAGCGGCACCGGATTGCCGGTCCCCCAAATGGTGAGCTTGTTGACCGGATCGTACGAACCGGTCTGCCACAGCCCGCCGCCGCCGGTCTTCCAGGCGTTGTTCTTGTCCTTCCAGGTTTCGCTGCCGGGTTCGCCCGCCTTCGGGATCGCATACCAGCGCCACAGCTCATTGCCAGTGCGCGCGTCGAGCGCCGCAAGCCAGCCGCGGGTGCCGGCGTCGCCGGAGCCGTTCGCCACCAGGATCTTGCCTTCGGCCGCAAGCGGCGCCGAGCGAAAGCGTTCTTTGCCGCCAAACTCATTGGGCCTGGCGATCTGCTTGTCCCACACGATCTCGCCGCTGTCGCGGTTGATCGCGATCACGCGGCCGTCCGGCAGGTTGGCGATCACGCGATCTTCCCACAGCGCGATCCCTCGCGTCTGGGAAATGTTGCCTTCATGCTTGACGCCGGGGTCGGCGATCCACACAAACTCGCCGTGATCGCCGCTGCGCACGTCGATCTTGTAGACCGTGCCCCAGCCGTCGCTCGTGTACATGAAGCCGTTGTCGATTAACGGATTGACTTCATTCTCGGGGCCGTTCTGACCGATGTCCTGCATGCCGCGCAATGCCAGCGCCCACACCATGCGCAGGTTCTTGACGTTGTCGCGGTTGATCTGCGCGAGCTTCGAATAGCGGGTCGAGCCATAGTCGCCGTTCATCATCAGCCAGTTCTGCGGCTCGTTTTGCGCGTTGACGAGCCGGTCGCGGTTGACCGTCATCTTATACTCGGCGGCCTGTGCCGCGCCGGCGAGCGCGGCAAGCGAGGCCCCCGCCATCGCGGTACGCGCGGTGGTGCCGACAAATCCAAAACGACGACGCATTGCGTACTCCTTGGTGGTTTCCAAACCTTGCCCGTCAGGCGCGCAACAGATGGCGAAACGCCTTGGGGCTTGGCGCCGACATTACACGGCCGCAGAGGCCTCGCAAAGGTAGCGAGCGCTTTCACCCCACCCTGATATTGGCGGCCTTGATCGCCTTCGCCCGGGTCGACAGCTCCGGCCCTCGTCCGCATGCCGAAATCCTCCGGCGTGCCTGAAACCACATCTGCCGAGCGCGCCTCCCCTGCATATCTTTCGTCCCCAAGCTCCGGACGATCTCGCGGCTAAGACGCGCGATCACCCCCTTCGGGGTTCCGGCGGGACGACGAAGCCAACGAAACAGTCGCCCTCGATCAAATTGCGCCACGTACCCCGGGTCTTTAGGCCAAGCCTTCAGGTGGGGGATGGGTTACATCGAGATCACCGAGGTTGCAGCTGGAACGCTGAGCACACGTGTCCCGGCAATGAAACGGCGACGATCTGTTCTCATGAACCCTCCGCAATGCGGTTCGGTACACGACCACCGCCGTCGCAGTCCGGGACGACGAGCATTCTTGTCATCGCCCGTCAGGCAGCAAATTCTAGGCGCGACCCGCAGGCGCCGACAATGGGAAACCTGGGAATTCGCCGATCATCCCGAAATCACACGCGGCGGCATCGAGGAGCCGCGGGCGACGACAAGCCTCCCAAACAGCCGATTGCCGATCCATAATCATCTGGTCGCGCACGCCCCGACCTGCCGTGCGCAGGAGGACGTGAAGGATCGGCGGGCCTTACGTCGACAACCCTCGCCGTCACCTTAACGCCGCCGCAATATTGCCGCCGTCGACGGTGGTGACGTCGGCGGTGGTTTTCAGCGCCAGCGCCTGGGCAAGAAACGCCTGGGCAACATCCTCCGGCGCCACCTCGCGGCGGAGCAGGTTGCCGCTCATGTATTCGGCCTCGTTGAGCCCGCGCGCCTTGGCGCGCTCGGCGATCATGGCGTCGGTGAGGAGGCCGGAGCGGATCCGGTCGGCATTGACGGCGTTGGCGCGGATGCCGTCGGCCCCGTAGTCGAGCGCATATTGCCGCGCCAGGAAAAGCGTCGCGGCCTTGGGCAGGCCATAGGGTCCGAAATCCGGCCCCGGATTGACAGCCTGCTTGGAGGCGTTGAACAAAAGGCACCCGCCGGTGCCCTGCGCCCGCATGATCCGTACTGCCGCCTGGGCGACGCGCTGATGACCGTAGAAGTTGAGGTCGAAGCTCCGATGCAGAATCGCCTCGTCGACCTCGCCGATGCGACCCTGCCAGGCCGCCCCCGCATTCGACACGACGATGTCGACGCCGCCGAAATTTTCGGCGACCTTGTCGAACGCTGCCCGCACCGAGGCTGCATCGGTCACGTCGCAGCGCAAGGCAAGCGCCGCGCCGCCGATCGCCTGGGCGACGGTCCCAAGAGCCGCCTCGTTCACATCGAGCAGCGCAACCTCGGCCCCGGCAGCCGCCAGCGCTTTGCCGGTGGCAGCGCCGATCGCGCCGGCGGCGCCGGTGACTGCGGCGATCTGGCCGGCGAGCGGCAATTCCTTGGCGGCGCCGAGCTTCGCCTGCTCGAGCGACCAGTATTCGCAATCGAACATATCGGCTTCGGAGATCGATTCGAACCGCCCGATCGCTTCGGCGTCCGTGATGGTCTCGACCGCCGCCTCCGCGAGATCGGCTGCAATCCTCGCATCCTTCTTGGAGCGGCCGAGGCCGAACAGGCCGAGCCCGGGCACCAGCACCACGCGGGGCAGCGGATCAAGCATGATCTTTCCGCCGCCGCAGCGCGCATTGTGGCGCGCGAAATAGCGCCGATAGTCTTCCATGAAAGCCGCCGCCGCCGCAGTGGTACTCGCCGCAAAGTCGGCCGCCTGCCGTGGCGCCTCCAGCACCAGGGGCCAGTTCTTGGTGCGGATGGTGTGGTCGGGCGTCGCCACACCCGCGGTGGCATAGCGCTTCACCTCGGCGCCGTTGATGAAATTGCCGATTAAGTCGCTCGTCCGGAACTCGAGAATCAATCGCCGGTGCGCACCGGACGGGTCCTTGACGGCGCAGGCGCCGCGCACCATGGGCGCAGCTTCGGCAAGCCGCAACATCCCCGGCTCCTTTGCTGCCCCGCAACCGGCGGAGGAAAGGGTGGCGGCGATCTGGAACACGGCGCGGCGACCGCGCCGCAACGCCGCCTCAGCGAGCGAGACCATTTCAATCATGCGCTCGTAGGCCTCTTCTGCGCTGTCCCCGAAGGTGAAGATGCCGTGCTTGTGGAGAATGAGGCCGTTGACGGCCGTGTGCGCGTCGTAAATGTCGCCGGCTTTCTTCGCAAGCGCAAAGCCCGGCATGATATAGGGCACAATGCCCATGCGGCCGTCATAGACCTCTGCTGCGCGCGCCTCGCCGTCCGGCTGATCGACCAGGCTGAGAACTGCGGTGGGATGGGTGTGATCGACGAACTTGTGCCGCATGAATGCATGCAGCAAGGTCTCGACCGAGGGAGTGGGCGCCGTCGGATCGATGAGATTGGCGCGCTGCAGGCGAACCATGTCTTCATCCGACAGCATGTCGCGCGCCCGCAGCGCCCGCAGCTCGGCAAGCCGCACCGCTGGCAGGCCGGCAGGCTCGATCACCGCCATATCGGCCCCCGAGCCCTTGACGCACAGCACCTCGACATCACGGCCCATGAGATCCGCCGTGCGCGTCTTGACCGAAGTATTGCCCCCACCGTGCAACACGAGGCGCGGATCGGCGCCGAGCAGCCGCGTCGTGTAAACGCGCAGCGCGAGATCGCGCGGCACACCGGCCTCGCCGTACCGCATCACCATTGCCTCGGCATCGGCTCTTACGAAGCGGCTTTGCATCAACGTTCTCCACCACGATTGGCCACCAAACTTCAACGAGCATGGCCGCCGCGCTGCACCGTCGGACGGCCGGCACGGCAGAACGGCTGCCAAAAAAACCTGGGCCGCGTCTGCCCAACCTCACAACCCGCGCCAGAGCATTTTTCGATGAGGTGGCCTCACCGGTCGCGCAGCACCACAGCGCTGCACAACTTGCCGCATCTGCAGATTAAAGCCTGCGCACTGCGGTGCGGCCCTCAGGGTGCCGGCGAAGCGAGCGGCTTGTCTTTTTCCACCACGAACGTACCGACCAACTTCGCACCCGTCGGACCGGCCTTCGCGATATGCGCGGTGCTGACCGGAATCATGTAGCTATCGCCCTGTCTGAAAGCTTTGGGCGGCCCTTCGCCGACTGTAAATTCAATCGTGCCCTCAAGCACATAGCCGACCTCACCGCCCGGATGCGTATGGCGCGCCACCACGCCGTTGGGGACAATCTCAATTAGCATGAGCTGTGTCGCCATCCTGTCTCCGGGAAAGTCCCCGCGCTGCAGCAGGGTCCGCTTGATCGGTTCGGGCTGCTGAGCATAGGCACCGGACGCGCAAAAACAGGCTGCGATCAGCATGCTGCAAATCATAGGAACCCTGACCATCGCACACTCCCTGCCATGCCGATGAACCGCGCACATCGATGGTTTATAGCAAGCCTAATCCAAAAGGCACATTGTTGAGCGGACCGCTATCAAACCCTCCATGGTTTTGATGCGGAGCGCGCAAAACAGCGGACACCCGAACCCCGGTGTCCGCACCACGGACAACCGAAGACGCATGCGCTTGATGCCGCCTGCGCGGGCGAGACGGATACGCTCGCCGGCTGGGAAATTCCGACGCTCGCAATCAAGGCGATGGGGCGCGGCGCCTGCTCCGGGCTGGCCGCACACGGTTTGCCGCGCGGCTATCCCATGGGCAGCAAGTCCGTCCCGGGCTTCAATACCGGCAACCTGGTCCTTCCCGAGGTAACGAAAGGCGCTCGCGGCCGGCATCATGTCGGGTGAGTTGCTGTTGCAGCCAAAGGGCGATTCAGCATCCAGACAAGAAACGGAGTCGTCAAAGATGTCGGGCACCGGTACTTTTATCCGCCAGCGCGGAGACGGCTGCACGGGCGCGCTCCCACGGCGTGAATGCCGGGCTACGTGGGGCTATTTGATCGCAGGAGAGCGCGATCTCGCGCGGCGGTTCCCCCTCCGCCACAGGCGTTTAGTGAGGTTCGGCCGGCGACCGAATCTCTTGCCTTCCGCCCTGCCAGGAGCAGCCTTCGTTGGTGCGCGGGACAATCAAGCTGCGCTCGACCTCGGCTAGCCGCCAAGCACCGCGAGCATGAGCTTGCCGTGCGGCCTGGTGGTTTAAGTCCACCGATCGGCGAGCGACTTGAAGCTCGCCTTCCCGGCCGAGCCGGTCGAGCGTCGCGCGCGCGAGGCGGTCGAGCGTGGTCACGACCAGATGTCGCCCGATCGGGCTCATCGAGGACATGCCCGATCCGGTATTCGCCGCGATCGAGCGCTACCGCCCGGGCAATGCACGCGCAGTTGACGAACGCGACGACAATGCGGTCGCGAAGACTCAGATGACACACTGCTCGCGTGGGCCCGATCGCCTGTGCCCACCCGCACCCTTCCACCTGCGGTATCAAATGGTGTAGCGTCGGTTTTCTCCCGCGGAGGCACGGCCATGAAAACTCGGGCGCTGTTTTCATTGATTGCAATCGCCGTCGCGGCGATCTGCGGTAGTCCGGCAACGGCGCAGCCCTATCCATCCCGGCCCATCACGATGGTGGTACCACTCGCGGCAGGCGGTCCGCTCGACACCATTGCGCGCATCCTGGCGGAACCGATGCGGCTTTCTCTCGGGCAACCCGTCATCGTTGAGAACGTTACCGGCGCCGCCGGGTCGATCGGAACCGGCCGTGTCGCCCGTGCGGCCCCAGACGGCTATACGTTCGGCATGGGTTTCCTCGGCACCCTTGTGCTCAACGGTGCAGTCTATTCCCTGCCCTACGACGTGGCGAAGGATATCGATCCGATCGCGCTGATCTCCAGCAATCCGCATGTGATCGTCGCCAACGCGAGCCTGCCAGCAACAAACCTGCGCGACCTCATCGCGTGGCTGAAGCTCAATACCGACAAAGCATCCGCCGGTACTGCCGGCGCCGGCACCACCACGCATCTCGGCGGCCTGTTGTTCGAGAAGGCTGCCGGAGTGAAATTTCAACTGGTGCCGTATCGCGGCGCCGCGCCGGCGCTCCAGGATGTGATGGCGGGTCAGATCAACCTGATGATCGACGTCGCCTCTGACTCGCTGCCCTTTTTACACGGCGGCAAGATCAAGGCTTTCGCGGTCACAGCCAGCACCCGCCTGGCTTCGGCGCCGGAAATTCCGACAGTGGACGAAGCCGGACTGCCGGGATTTTACATGTCGACCTGGTATGGGTTGTTCGGGCCTAAGGGACTGCCGGGCGACGTTCTCGCCAAGCTCAATGCCGCAGCAGTTAGCGCGCTCGCCGATGGCGCCGTACGCCGCCGGCTCGCAGAGCTTGGGTTGGACATCGCGCCGCGCGATCAGCAAACGCCGCAGGCGCTTGCGAGGCTTCAGCACGCTGAGATCGAGAAATGGTGGCCGATCATCAAGGCGGCCAATATCAAGCCGGAATAAGATAAAGACGTCGCTCACAAGCAAAACCCCGGGGCGACATCGCCCCAGAATAGCTGCCGCGGATTTCGCTAAAGGCTCAATCCGGGCTACACGCGGAGGATTTTGCGCATGGACGCCGATTTCATTCGCGAACTGTTCGCGCCATTTCGTGCCGTGGCCGCAAAGCGGATGTTCGGCGGCATTGGCCTCTATGCCGACGGTCTGATGTTTGGTCTCCTATTCGATGGCGTGATTTATCTCAGAGTGGACGACGCCAGCATTCCAAGTTTCGAGCGCGAGGGCAGCGCGCCGTTCGTTTATCCGCTTGCCAAGCATCATGTCGGCCGGCCGTCGCGGCACTTCTGGCGGCTGCCCGAGCGGCTCTACGACGATCCAGACGAGCTCGGGGTTTGGGCCGGCCGCGCGCTTGCCGTCGCGGAACGTCGCAAGGGCGCCCCGCGCGAACGCACGAAGAAAAA
>JASHRR010000476.1 GCA_030037185.1 Xanthobacteraceae bacterium
CCGGACTGAACAATCTCGATAAATTCGCCTGGATTGGTGCATTCAGTTCAGGCGGGATCCCCGATGAGCTTGACAAGGAGTTTCCGGGTTTGGATGCGAAAGCGAACCCGCAGATTCGGTTGCTGTGGATTGCTTGCGGCGCTGAAGATCCGCTGATTGTGGTGAGTCGCAAGCTGCGGGAGTGGCTAAAGACGAAGGGTGTAAATCATACCTACTTTGAAACGCCGGGAAGGCATACCTGGATGGTCTGGCGGAGGAATTTGGCTGAGTTCGCGCCGCTGCTATTTAAGTAGGAAACAGGAACAGGGTCGCGATGCGCGATCACATGTGGCCCAAACTCTCTACTGTTGCGGCTCGGGCGGTCCGCCCGTCGCCGTCCTTCGAGACGCACCCCCCACGAGCGCCCGCTCCTCCTCGTCGAACGGATGCGAAGCCGGGGTCGCGTTTCTGCTTAGCCTGTGCGAGGAAACGCGTGCGCTGTTCCCGCAAGTCGTTAAGCACGCAGAAGGCATTAGCGATCTCCGAGCTGCACCCCGACGGATGTCCGCCGAGCGCCATTTTTTTGCCCTGTTGCCATTGTCCTGACAAAATCGATATCGCCGCGACTCGCTGGGATCTGCGGATCGCGAGATTGCGCTTTCCCGCAACGGCCGGGGCAGTGAGTGATAGTTGAACACTCGACTGGCGCAGGGGGTAGTCGGCGTTGGGCGGGCGTCTCGATCGGCCCGTCCGACCATACGGCGCGAGTATGCGCATCAGCTGATCAAGGCGAACGAAATGCTGGGCGCCATGCCGCTCTGCAAGGAACTGGTGTCGGGCATCCGGGCCGCGATGCGGCCGGGAGGTTCACGGAATTCTGCGCCGCGACCCGCCAAGGTGGGCGAGGGAGATATCACTCCAGCGTCTCGCGATAACACCACACCGCGATCGCCACCACCGCCACCATGAACAGCGCGATCGGCCATAGCTCGGGGATAATGTCGGGCGTGCCGTTGCCCTTGAGCAGCACGCTGCGCACGATCCGCATCGCATGGGTGGTGGGAAAGATTTCGCCGACCCATTGCGCCCATGCCGGCATGCCGCGAAACGGGAACATGAATCCTGAGAGCATTATCGACGGCAGCAGGGAGAATTGGGCCATCTGGATAGCCTGCATCTGGTTCGCTGACACCGTCGAGAAGGTGATGCCCAGCGCCAGATTGCAGGCGATGAAGAGACCGAGCGCGATCAGCAGTGTGACCAGCGAGCCGCGCAGCGGCAGCTGGAAGAAAACCGCCGAGGCGATCAGGATCAGCACCACCTGGATGTAGCCGATGAACACGTACGGCACGATTTTGGCGAGCATGACCTCGATCGGCCGAACCGGCATCGCCAACAGATTCTCCATGGTACCGTGCTCGCGTTCCTTGGTGATCGATAGCGTCGTCATGAACAGGGTCGACATCACCAGAACGATGCAGATGAGCCCCGGCACGATATTGAGGACGGTCAGCTGCTCCGGATTGTAGCGGGCGTGGATGACGAACTGGAACGCCGGGGCCGTCGGCGTTGCCCGCATGACCGGCGGCAGGTCGCGGTCGAGTGCCCCCGTGATCGTCGCCAGCGCCGCCGTCGCGTTGCCGATGGCGCTGGGGTCGGTAGCGTCGGCATCGATCAGCACCGAGGGCTGCTCGCCGCGGTCGATGGAGCGGTCGAAGTTCGGCGGAAAGGCGATGACGAACATCACGTCGCCCTGCGCCAGCGCCCGTTCCGCCTCCGCCTCGCTCGCTAGCGTGTGGATATCGTAGTAGCCGCTGTTGCGCAGCGCCGTGACGATGGTGCGTTCGTATTTCGAGTGCTCGGCCGACAACAAGCCTGTCGGCAGGTGCTGCGGATTGGTATTGATGGCGTAGCCGAACAGGAAGAGCTGCATGATCGGCAGCGCGATGATGAATCGCAAGGTAATCGCATCGCGCGTGACCTGAATCCATTCCTTGCGCAGCAAAGCGTAAAGCCGCCTGAAGGAGATCACCGGTCCTCTCCCTTCACGCTCAGCATGTGGATGAAGACATCTTCGAGGCGCGGCTCGACTTCGCGCCACGACAGCGCCGCATAGTCGGTGCGGCGGATCGCGCCTTCGAGCGCCACGCGATCTGTCCCAGCGACATGGAGCGCGCGTCCGAACACGGCGGCGGCCTCGATCCCCGGCATGTGCCGCAGGCTGCGCGCCGCAGCATCGACAGCCGGGCCTGTCGCCTCGTAGGTGATCAGCCCGGAGTGGTGCGACACCTCGTCGGCCCCGCCCTGCACCACGATCCGCCCTTGGGCGAGATAGACAATGCGGTTGCAGCGCTCGGCCTCGTCCATGTAGTGGGTTGAGACCAGGACCGTCAGGCCGTCACCCGCCATGTCGTGGATGAGGTCCCAGAACTCGCGCCGCGCCTTGGCGTCGACGCCGGCGGTCGGCTCGTCGAGCAGCAGGAGCTGCGGCTCGTGCAGGATGCAGGCAGCGAGCGCCAACCGCTGCTTCCAGCCGCCGGAGAGCTGCC
>JASHRR010000049.1 GCA_030037185.1 Xanthobacteraceae bacterium
GGCCGGTGGAAGGAGGAAACGGAAGCGCGCCCCCCGCCCGAGCCTTGGGTAGCGGGGGGCTGGAAACCTGGGGGACGCGGGAAAATGGCTTCAAAAATAGAATGTCCAAGGTGTGGCCGACTCAGTGCCAGTTTCATTCAGGGTGTGTGTCGGGCTTGCTATATGCGCGACTACCATCAAAGGCGTTTCGCTGCGGCCGTTAAAGATAAGCAAGGGGTGTTCGAAACCTCCACGCTTATCCGCAACAGTGAGGGCCAACAGCTTTGCATCGAATGCAAAGCGCCGAACGTATACGCGCGCGGCCTTTGCCACAACTGTTATATGCGGAACTGTAGTTGCATCGAATGCAAAGCGCCGGGCATCTACGCGCGCGGCCTTTGTCGCAATTGCTACGTGTTGGACCGTCAGCATCGTCAGCGCCAGCGCTTTTGCGTCGAATGCGGAGCACCGGGCATATATGCGCGCAGCCTTTGCCAAAACTGCTACATGCGGGACCTGCGGCGCGATCACCGGATCAAGCGTCGCGCCTGTGCAGTTTGCGGCGTCTCGTTTCAATCTGTCCGGCGCGACGCGCTCTATTGCTCTCTAAGTTGTCGCCAGAAAGCGCACCGGACCGGCAAGACGCAGCTTTTTCCCAAGGTCGCCCATGCGGACAGGCGGCGTGCGGTACGGCCGGCCATCGAGGCGCAAGACGCAACGCTGAGGCCTCGGATCGAAGTCGAAGCTCACGTCGCCGATCTCGACCAGAGGCTGAGCCAAATCGATTCTACCGTCGAGGAAGCAGTCAAGCGCGGTCGCACCGATCCGGTACTCTCGGCGGCTGATGGCCAGCCAAAGGCCCGCCAAGTGCTCTCTCGCGGGCCTCGGGATGTCTTGACCTTGGCCGACCTCAAAGGCGAGTGCGCCCCTCTGCGCGCCACGGGAGGGCAAATCGAGGTCGAGGCCGCCCCTATCGGCAACGGCGTCGAGCCGACCGCCGCCGACACAGACGGCGAGTGGGCAATTCGATGGCTTCTCGCGCTCATGATGCTGTCGCCTGCCATCGCTCCAACGTCCGCGGAATCGGCACGGAATCGACCGCAGAGCGACGCCGCGTAACCAAGATCCTGGACGATGTTGTGCAGATCGCGGACTGAACGGGCGAGTCGGTCTGTTCGAGCAACCCCTCCCCACGCCTGAAGGCGGGGCTGATGCCCCAGCCTTCAAATGTCGGGCATCTCTCTCGCCCAATCGGAAAGCTCCGCGTCGGATACTTCAGCCAGAACGCATATGAAGCAGGCAACGCACAGCCTGCATCAGACTTCAATCGACGGCCGAGCAAGATGCGATCTTGGCTTCGACCACTGTTGGCGTCGTGTGCGTGCTTTAATGCCGTCGCAGCGCCGCAACGGCGGCCGGCCACGGTGCTGACGTCTCTCGGTCGCAGTCACTGGTAGGCCGCCTCAAAATTCTCAGGACTTGTGCTCGCCGATCTTTCGCCGCTCCCGTGGTCGCATCGAATATTCCGTCTCCGCTCAGCTCGACCCGAGCAAAGAGTGCCCGACTGGGTCGCAAGCTCGCCGACTCCGCCGGCAAACTCAACTTCAAGATGTCTTGAGTAAGATGAACCGTTTTGAGAGACGATTTCCCGATAATGGTGCCTCACAAAAACGTATTGGAACAGTTTATCGAAATAAGACAAATTCCGTCAAACGAATGTTGTCAGCTTCTAAAAGCAGCGAGCGCCGCGCGTCCCCGACAGCTCGAAAAGTGCAATTGCGTTATTGTGTTTTGCGGGCGTGCGGGCCTGCCAAGTGGATCGAACCTCGTTTTTTTGGCCACTCTGCATCAGACCTCCGGGCACTGGCCTTGTGGAGTGTTGCCGGACAGGCGGAATAACCGAATAACCATTGTGACCTCGCTCTGAAGGAGCGCAGCAAACACCCAAGGTTCCCGCGGTCCAATCTTATCACCCGATTCTGTCCGTTTCACAGCTGGACCTGCTGTATTGTAATTGGGCGCAACGGTAAGCTGCGCCTCTGCGGTCTTGGCCGTTAGCCCTGAGGGGGAAGCGCGGAACCACCAGTTGTCACCATGTGTGGCGACCGCGCGCAGGAACGCTGACAATACGGTTTTCGATTTGGGACACTCCTGCAATCCGATGTGCGACTTTTTCGACCCTTCTGCGCAATGCCCCACTCAGGGAAGCGCCGGCCAACGTGATTCGGCCATTGGCGGCGGAGACCGTAACGCCGGTCGGCGCAACACCGATACCGATCTCTTCGGTCAGCGCTGAGTTGATCTTGGCCTCCAGGAGCTTATCGGCGAGCGCCTTGCGGGTTGTCGTCCGATCGCGAAAGCGTGGGTGTTCAACAAGCTGGCACACGGCATTGACACACGCGTCGACTGGAAGGCGGTCGGTGTTGAGCACGATATGATAAAGCCGTGGGTCCTCCTGCTCAACGTCAAACGACGCCCGCAAAGCGCGCGCGTGAGCGGCGTCAAAGCGCTCCAGCCCATGACGCACAGCCTCAGCATCCTTGGTTCCAAGTCGCTCCATCATTATGCGGGTGCGGAAATCCATTGATGCGCAAACGCGCACGCTGACGACGTGCGGCATGTCGCGCAATAGCGTCGCCGCGCCCCAACCGCGAATGAGAACGTTGCCGTGTTGGGCAATGCTCAGTATTTCCTCGGTCGTGTATCTGGAAAGCTTGCGCCTATTGATCGCCCACCGCTCGAACAAGGACGCTGAGCCCTCTACATAGCGCAGCACCGTGTCCTCCTCCACTCCGAGTCGCTCGGCAATGTTGCTGGCAACGATCTCTGAATAAACCGTCTCCAATCCCAATCGCTCGACTATCCCGTTTGCCACCTCGGTTCCGAGACAACCCAGTTGTCGAGTCATTGCGATGACGGTCATGCTTTTATCCCCGCATAGTTGATCATAATATAATATACCTCTAAGGATTGCATAAATTTATAGTAAACACAATATCATTAATTAATGAGGCGTGCAAAAAATCTTTGCTTCGTCAAGAAGCCGATCACCGCAGACTGCCTGTTGGTGGGCCGTCTAACCCACAACCAACACGCCCCACGGTAACCGGGTGGGTGGATTATTATACCGTTGATATAATGCTATTGTTTCGATAGTCTAGATATGTAAAATTAACACAACCTGAGATGGGTGTTACTAGAAAAATTGGGAGTCATCAATGCGTCAATTTATCATGACGGTATCGGCTCTGGCCGCGTTCGGAGCCCTCATGGCTACAGCCCATGCTGAAGTCCTTAATGGCGCGCCAATTCAGAACGGCAACAAGTGCTTCAAGCTTTCCCCCGGTAGGCCGGTTGATCAACGGTTTGGTTACTGGGCCGCGTGTCCGCAGCCGGCGAGCACACGGACAACCCCAGCGCCTCGTCAGCAACGGCCGGCAGATTCGGGACCTGATCGCCAGACTGGGCCGAAAAATCAAAATCACTAACGCTCCCTCACCAGCGCATGAAGCCTGGGGTGGGGCATGCGCTGGACTTTTTGTGTTCGCGGTCTAACGCACATTGCGTTACCGGGCCCCTTACGCCGACAGGGGACCGGAGAGGCTGCGGCATGACAACTGAACAGCAATGTCCGGCTGCCTCCTGAGGATCGGGCGGAACTGGAAGGCCGGGTGGCCCGCCGCAGCCACCGGCGCGACCCCTAGCTTGAACCTGGCGTCGAAAGTTCTGCGGCCCGATGCAAGCCGGCGAGTCGCAAAAAAACCTCCTTGCATGAAGGGGATACCGCGCCATTTACGTTGTCTTGCTGGGTTCTTGCTCAAGCGACATGTTTTTTGCGCAGAGCCTGACAGCCGCGGCAGACAAAAAAAGACCCCCGGCTCTCTGCCAGGGGTCTGCCATCGCGCTCGCTGGGGACTGCTGGATCAGTACAGGAAGTTGCGCTGGATGCGGAACAGCACGCTGTAAATGTTCTGGTCATCGATGTTGTAGAGGCCGCTCGCCCGGCCGAGAGCGTTCGTTTGGAACACCGTACCAAGTCCATTAAGAACGGCCGTCCCGGCAAAAGCCGTATTCAGACGAATATACGACAGATCGAAACCGATATCGATATCCGGCACCGGGTTCCACATGGTCCGGGTGCCCAACTGCCACCAACTCGAGTTGGGGTTGCAGTTTGACACCTGTCCTTTGAAATTATTGACAACTGAAGGCGGGTTGGTTTGCGTCGTCGGGAAGCCAGGGCTGTTGGTATTCGCGAACATCGAATTAGTGCCAGCACTGAACCCGACAGGCCCAAACCCGGCCGGGTAGGTGCAAACCTCAGCAATCGCCTGACTGCCCCAATCGGTTCCCAGCAGGCCGCCGTAGACGGATGTCCTCCATTGCGGAGTCCACACGTGCTCGTAGTAGGAGACAGCGCTCCAGTCACGCGTGAGATAAACCGGGGTGTTGGTGTTGAAGATGCCATCGACCAGGAAGCTGTATCCCACATTGTTGCCGGAACCATAAACAAACTTTGAACCCCAAGCCTGTGTGCAATAGCCGACGGCGCCGTAGCAGTAGGCCCCCTGGACGCCGATGCTGTCGCCCGCCAGGTCGAAGGGGTTGACCCAGGTGGCCCCCAGGGTGCCGGCCCAGCCGTAAATGTCGGCCGGATGGCCATTTTCTGCACCACTGACAGCATTCGGGGTGTTGGCTGGGGCATAGGGGGGGGTCGAGTTATTAGGAGTGTTACCCCCGCCTACGCAGAGCCCTGTATTTGCTCCTCCTAATCCTACCGGGCTGGGCGACGCGCAGTTATAACCCGTGCCGTAA
>JASHRR010000477.1 GCA_030037185.1 Xanthobacteraceae bacterium
TACGGGAAGGGCAGGATTCCTCTGGAGCAGGGCATGGCATTTTGCGGGAGCGGCGATGCTATTTTCCCCCCACCTGGGGGAGCAGGCGGCCTTTCCTTCCCGTGAGGAGAAGGACGCCACCGTGTCCCTCTTGCGGCAGGCCGCTCCAGGGGGCCGAAGTCGGACGAGCAGAAGGAGGCCGGAATCGCAGGAGTTGGGAGCGAAATCGCCGTGGGATATCGGAATCGGTGCGCCCATCATGTCAGACTATAATTTCCGGCGGCATTCCAACCACCGTCCGTGAGGCGCGTCATAATTTGGAGCCGCCGATAACCTGGACAAAACAGTCTGCAGGCCTATTTGGGTGGGTCCGGCGAGACCATTTCGTACCCAAACCGCACTCCGAGATCGACTTCTACGCGGGCATCCGGCGCACCTTCGCCAACCTCGCCCTCGATTTTGGTGCTTGGTACTCTTGGTATACGGACGGAGAATGCTTCCACAATTTCATCCCGGATTGTTTGCCCAGTTTGCCGAACTGCAACGTCGTCAGGCCGATTTTGAATTTCTGGGAAATCTACGGCAAGGCCATCTGCGCCGCGAGTGATCGGGTTTCGTTCGGCGCTAGCGCATACTGGTCACCCTCCGTTTTTTACTCAGACGCCGAGGGGACGTTTTTGGCAGGTACCGCAAGATACACTCCGCCGACTGTCCTTCAAATGACAAGGCCTGGTTCGCATCCGTCGGCGTAGGTCATTTTATTCCTGGGAGCGAGCGGCGGCTTCCATGCAGGACCGGGCTTCCGGCATTCCCTACAAGAGCTACACCACGTGGGATGCCGGCCTCGCGTTTACTTGGAAGCAATTCACACTCGAATTGCGCTACTACGACACGGATCTGAGCAACGGCGAGAGCCCGGAAGGGATGGAGCCGGAGGAGACAAAACCGCAGCAGAAGAAGCCGGAAGAACAAAAGAGCTCGAAGGCAAGACGTCGGAGGAGAACGGGCCGGAAGAAAAAGACAGCCCGGAAGGCAAGCGGTCGGAGGAGACCGGAAGAAAAAAGATCGCAAGACAAGGAACCGGGGAAGAAGGAGGTATTGGTCGCCCTCTGTTCTCAATTCCGGCGACCCCGCGACCTATGTTGGTCGCGAGGGCGAAATATATTCTGCCACGATGCGCCCTTCGCCATTCGGCTGATTCATATTCGGCGAGGCAGGCCATTGGTCCCGCGAAGGGACCCCCGAGTTACCCAAACTGGGATCTCGGACCTTCACCTGGAAGCAGTTCACGACCTTAGCTACTCTGACACCAACGTCATCAATTGTGACATCGCCCGGATACCGAACGTTACCGTTAAGCCAGATCTCGCCACTGATCATTGCCGCTCGACCTTTCTGGGCAAGCTGTCGGTCGACCTGGCCAAGGGCAATTTGAGATAGCTTCCCATCCGGTCATGGTAGGGTTGGACCGCGGGGGCTCTATACGCATTCGGCGTCGTCGGAATTCGTCACCAGCCCCTACCGCCATGCCGGAGGCCGCCTACATGTGGTGGACGGCGCCATGAGTGGGGCCGCTGATGGCGTAAGCAGGCGCCCGATGACGATGTTCCGGCCGGGCCGGTTGGGCGGTCGGAACAGGCCGAGGGAGTTGAGGGATGAATTTTGAAAAATACACCGATCGCGCGCGTGGTTTCATCCAGGCCGCGCAGTCGCTGGCGTTGCGGGAAGGCCACCAGCAATTTGCCCCCGAGCATCTGCTCAAGGTGCTGCTGGACGATCCGGAAGGCCTCGCGGCCGGTCTGATCGACCGCTCGGGCGGACGTTCGCGTGAGGCGCTGGCGGGCGTGGAGGCGGCGCTTGCCAAGCGCCCGAAAGTGCAGGGCAGCGGGGCCGGCCAGATCTACCTTGAACCGGCGCTGGCGCGCGTGTTCGAAACAGCCGAGAAAGCCGCCGAAAAATCCCGCGACGCCTTCGTGACGGTGGAGCGCTTGCTGCTGGCGCTGGCGATTGAAAAGGACAGCGAGGCGGGAAAGATCCTCAGCCGTGCCGGCGTCACCCCGCAGACACTCAATGCCGCCATCGAGGCCCTGCGCAAGGGCCGCACGGCGGACTCGGCCTCGGCCGAAAACGCCTACGATGCCCTCAAGCGATACACCCGCGATCTGACCCAGGCGGCACGCGATGGCAAGCTTGATCCCGTCATCGGGCGCGATGAAGAAATCCGCCGCACCGTCCAGGTGCTGTCGCGCCGCACCAAGAACAACCCGGTGCTGATCGGCGAACCTGGCGTGGGCAAGACGGCGATTGTGGAGGGCCTCGCGCTGCGCATCGTAAACGGCGACGTACCTGAGACCCTCGCTGACAAGAAGCTGCTCGCCCTCGACATGGGCGCTCTCATCGCCGGTGCCAAATACCGCGGTGAATTCGAGGAGCGCCTCAAGGCCGTGCTCCAGGAGGTGACGGCATCAGAGGGCGGAATTATCCTTTTCATCGACGAAATGCATACCATCGTCGGCACCGGCAAGGCGGACGGCGCGATGGATGCGTCAAACCTGCTAAAGCCCGCGCTTGCCCGCGGCGAGCTCCATTGCATCGGCGCCACCACGCTCGATGAGTACAAGAAGCACGTCGAAAAAGATGCCGCCCTGGCGCGGCGATTCCAGCCGGTCTATGTTTCCGAGCCCACCGTCGAGGATACGGTGTC
>JASHRR010000478.1 GCA_030037185.1 Xanthobacteraceae bacterium
GGAGGTGTTTGTGAAGCACGAGAACCACACGCCGATCGGCGCTTTCAAGGTGCGCGGCGGCATGGTCTACATGGATCGGCTCAAGCGCCAGCGGCCGCAGGTGAAAGGGGTAGTTTCGGCCACACGTGGCAACCACGGTCAGTCGCTCGCCTTCGCGGCCCGCGGCGCAGGAATCGCGGCAACGATCGTCGTGCCGCGCGGTAATTCGGCCGAGAAGAATGCTGCCATGCGCGCGTTCGGCGCCGAGCTCATCGAACATGGCCGCGACTTCGACGAGGCCAAGCAGTACGCCGCCGCGCTCGCGCGCCAGCGCGGCTATACGTTCGCGCCCGCATTCCACCGCGAGCTTGTCATCGGGGTTGCGACCTATGCGTATGAGTTGTTTTCTGCCGTCAGCGACCTCGACACGGTCTATGTCCCGATCGGCCTCGGCTCGGGCATATGCGGGGTGATCGGCATGCGCGACGCGCTTGGGCTTGCGACGAGAATTGTCGGCGTCGTCGCGCACAATGCCAATGCCTATGCGCGCTCCTTCGCGGCGCGCGAGGTCGTCACAACCGAGACGGCCAACACGTTTGCCGACGGCTTGGCGGTGCGGGTGCCGGATGCGACGGCGCTTGCCGTCATCCGCGGCGGCGCAGATCGTATCGTCGAAGTCTCGGAAGGTGAGCTGGTCGAGGCGATCGGCATTTATTTCAGCGACACCCACACGCTGGCGGAGGGTGCGGGCGCCGCACCGCTCGCGGCGCTCATCAAGGAACACGCCCGCATGTGCGGACGCCGCGTCGGCCTCATCATGACCGGACAGAATATCGATCGCGCCGTCATGTGCGACATTTTGGCCGGGCGCGTGCCGGGGAGGTCATCGTCAGCCCCGACCGATCGCGGTTTGCGGTGGGGTGAAACCACTTGACGACCATCAAGGAGAGAAAGGAGGCCATAAGGGCAAATAAGCCCAGCCCTCGCATTTCGACTAGCCATGAGCTGGTGCTCGTTTGGCGAAGACGCCCGGGGGTCGGTGACTCCGGAGCCGGATCCGGCCGGGCAACCAAATTGAGCGAAGCCGTCTTGGGGGCACTTCAGGGGGCCCACTCTAAGAGCTTTCAATAGCCGACGACGGTGCCATATAAATCGTATGCGTCAGCGCGCTCGATTTTCACGGTGGCGAGTTCGCCGACGCGCAGCGACCGGCGCGACGCTACATGGACGGTGCCGTCGATCTCCGGCGCGTCGCCTTTGGTTCGGCCTTTCGCCCAAGCATCAGGTGCGCGCGAACCGACCTCGTCGATGATGACCTGCCGCCGCGCGCCGACATGGCGCCTGAGGCGGCGTGCCGAGATCGCCTGCTGGCGCAGCATGAGGCGGTGCCAGCGATCTTCTTTGACCTGATCCGGCACAGCCTCCGCGAGATCATTGGCAGCCGCGCCCTGCACGGGCTCGTAGCGAAAGCAGCCGACCCGATCGAGCGCCGCTTCGTCGAGCCAGTCGAGCAGAAAGGCAAAATCCTCCTCGGTCTCTCCAGGGAAGCCGACGATGAAGCTCGACCGCAGCGTGATATCGGGGCAGATGGCGCGCCATGCGCGAATGCGGTCGAGCGTCTTTTCCTGAGCGGCCGGACGGCGCATACGCTTGAGCACAGCCGGCGCGGCATGCTGGAACGGCACATCCAGATAGGGCAAGACCTTGCCTTGCGCCATCAGCGGGACCACCGCGTCCACATGGGGGTAGGGGTAGACGTAGTGCAGCCGCACCCACACGCCGAGTTCGCCCAATGCCGCCGCGAGATCGAGGAACCGCGCGGCAATGTCGCGCTGCTTCCACCGGCTTGTAGCGTATCTGATGTCGAGACCGTACGCGGATGTATCCTGGGAAATGACCAGCAGTTCCTTCACGCCGGCGGCAACCAGCCGCTCGGCCTCGCACAGCACCTCGGCAGCCGGCCGCGACTTGAGGTCGCCGCGCAGCCGCGGGATGATGCAAAAGCTGCAGCGATTGTTGCAGCCTTCGGAAATCTTCAAGTAGGCATAATGGCGGGGCGTCAGCTTGATGCCTTCCGGCGGCACCAGGTCGACAAACGGATGGGGGCGTGGCGGCGCGGCCCGATGGACGGCATCGAGCACGTCTTCGTATCGTTGCGGACCGGTAACGGCGAGCACATTGGGAAACTGCGCCGTGATTTTTTCCGGCTCCGCGCCCATGCAGCCAGTGACGATCACCTTGCCGTTTTCCCTGAGAGCCGCTGCGATCGCCTCAAGAGACTCGGCCTGGGCGCTGTCTAGAAAGCCGCAGGTGTTAACGATCACCAGGTCGGCGCCGTCATGCTTGCGGGTAAGCGCGTAGCCCTCCGCCCGCAGGCGCGTGACGATACGCTCGGAATCGACGAGCGCCTTGGGGCAACCCAGCGACACGAAGCTGATTTTGCGGGCCGGTTCTGCGCCGGGCGCGACCGTTTGCGGGACAAGATCGATATTTGCCATGGGGCCCGATATAGGCCGTTGCGGGCTCAGGTGCGAGCATTCGCCGGTCTTGGCGGGAGCGGCAGATTGCTCTCTCGCCACCCGGTCAAGGGCGGCCCCAGGCTAGATTGCTTTGGCGGCTGCCAAAACTTCCTCGGCGTGGCCTTCGATTTTGACCTTCGGCCAGGTCCGCGCGATGCGTCCGTCGGCTCCGATCAGCACCGTCGTGCGATTGATTCCTAAGTATTTTTTTCCATACATGGACTTCTCCCCCCACACCCCGTATGCCTTGAGCATTTCATGGTTTTCGTCCGAGGCGAGCGGCGTCGACAGCGCGTGCTTCACCTTGAACGCATCCTGCTTCTTGACGGGGTCGGCGGAGACCCCGACGACGGCAATACCGGCCTTGGCGAACGCCGAATGCAGGCGGGAGAAGTCCTTGGCCTCGATGGTACATCCAGGTGTGTCGGCCTTGGGATAGAAATAGAGGACGAGCTTTTTGCCCTTGAAATCCGCGAGCGACACGGTGCCGCCGCCATCACGGGTCAAGCTGAAGTCGGGTGCCTTGTCGCCCGCCTTGAGATCTGACGTCATGTGCCTTGCTGCCTTTGCCTTGGTTTCGTCGTTTTCGAACAGTCTGGTGGGACTTAACCACACGCCGCGCCGCGAGGGAGTAGATTTAGCGTTAACCCCAATGGTTACCCTGACGAATAGGGACATTCCAGCAAAGCATGGCGGTTGACCACGACAGAAGAGACCTAACCGCGGGCTTGCGCACTGTGGAAGCAAGGTTGCATATGCACCGCAGCGCCGAGGCGATGCGCGCCGCCGCCCTCCCCGCTCGCGGGGGAGGCAAGGCGGGTCCACGGGGTCCATCAGGGATGGCGCGGCCTGCCGCGCCAGCCTCGTGGCACGGCCATGCGGGCGCGGCGCTGTGGTGGCAGATCCTGCGGCGGTTCGCGAGGCTGCCATTGCGGGCGATGCAATCGCGGTGGATGCGCCGGGTCTCTATCGGCATGGCGGCGGTGACTGCCGTTTTCATGCTGGTGGCTGGTGGGCTGTGGCTCCTGCTGGCGAGCGGGCCGATATCGTTGGACTTCGCCACGCCCTGGATTGCGGCGGCGGTCGCGGAAAACTTCGGCAGCCAGTTCCAGGTCGACCTTGGCAGCACCGTATTGGAGCGAGACGAGCATGGCCGCATGGCGGTGCGCATCCATTCCATTACGGTGCGTGATCGTGACGGCAAGGTCGTCGCCAGCGCCCCGAAGGCGGAGGTCGGGGTGTCCGCAGCGAGCCTGCTCGCCGGGCGCCCGCGGGCCGAGCGTCTCAACCTGGTGGGCGCCGAGCTTGCTGTCCGTATCGAAGCCGACGGCAAGGTTACGGTATCGACCGGCGCCAACCAGCGTCCTGTCGCCATTGCACCGGCGCCGCCAGAAGCAAGCGCTGCGCAGCCTCCTCAGTACCCTCCCGCGCAGGCGCAGGAGGGTATACCGGTAGCTCCCCCGCAAGCGGCGGAAGGCAACTCGCCATACCCATCATCCCCGCTTGCCGGGGAGGCCAGGGAGGGAGCCGAGGCAAGCCGCAGCCTGCAAGAGAATTTTGCTGCTTTCCTCGCCTGGGTGGACAGTCTCAGCGCATTTGGTCTCGATGGCGGCGACCTGACGGAAATTGGCCTCAAGAGCGGAAACCTGGTGGTCGACGACCGGCGCAATGGTCAGCAGTCGCGGTTCGAGAACATCCACTTAAGCCTCACCCGTCCGAGCGTCGGCGCGCTCGAATTCGCACTGGGTTCGGAGGACGCCAATCGTCCGTGGCTTGTGCTCGCATCGATCAAGCCCGGCAGCGACGGCGCGCGCCTGATTGACCTCGAAGCGCGCAAGGTCTTGCTCAAGGACCTGCTGCTGGCCCTGCGCATCGACGGCGGCCAGATCAGCACCGATTCCGCCATATCGGCGATGCTGCGTGCCGAATTTACCCGGGACGGAACGCCGCAATTTGCCTCCGGCCGCATCATGGTGGGGCCGGGCTCGTTCATTGACGTCGGCGATCCGCAGGCCAAGATCACGATCGACCGCGCCGAACTCCAACTCGATTGGAACGCAGCACACCGGGTGTTAGCGATGCCGTTCCAGATCGTCGCCGGCGGCACCCGGTTGACCCTGATGGCGCAGGCTGAGGCGCCTCAGGATGCGAGCGGAAACTGGGCCCTCAATCTGACCGGCGGCTCAGTGGTGCTGGCGCCGACCGGCCCCGGCGACGAGCCGCTCGTGCTCAGCCGCGTGCTGATGCAAAGCCGGCTCGATCCGGTGGAACGGCGGCTCAATATCGACCACGCAGAGGTCGCCGGGAAGGGGGTCGCCGTCACCATGTCGGGCAGCCTCGACTACTCCACAGCCGATCCCCGGCTTGCGATTGGCGTGGCGGGGCGCAAGCTTTCGCTTTCGGCGTTCAGACAGATGTGGCCGCCCTTCATCACACCCCCTGTGCGCGACTGGGTCATTGAACGAGCGTCTGGCGGACTGATCGAGCAGGGCGAAATCACCACCAACGCGCCGCTCTCGACCCTGCGTTCCGGCGGCCCGCCGGTCCCGGACGATGGCTTGTCGATTCAGATCCAGGTCTCTGGCGTCGCCATACGGCCGTTCGACAACCTGCCGGAAATCCGCGACACCGACCTCGTCACCCGCGTCCGGGGCCGCACCACGACGGTGACGCTCGGGCGCGGCATTGTGCAGATGCCGTCGGGGCGCAAACTCACGGTGGCGAACGGCGTTTTCGAGGTGCCCGACACCAGCGTGAAGAATCCGCCCGCCAAGGTTCGCGCGCGGGTCGAGGGTCCGGTGCCGGCGGCGGCCGAGCTTCTCGGCATGGACCGCCTCAGGGACGCTGCCGGAGTCCCGCTTGATCCCGCCGCCAGCCGTGGCAATGTGCTGGCGACCGTCAATCTCGCGCTGCCGCTCGCCAACGAAGTGAAGTCCTCCACGCTCACCTATTCGGTTGCAGCTGACATCGTGAATTTTTCGGCCGACCACTTCGTGATGTCGCAAAAGGTCGAGGCGCAGACTCTGCGCGCCACCGCCAACAACGAAGGCTACCAGATCAAGGGTGACATGCGCGTCGGCGGCATGCCGGCTGCGGTAGAGCTGCGCCGCACCGCCGGCGAGCCGGACGCCGATGTGCGTTTGACCGGCACCCTCGACGACGCAGCGCGCGCGCGGTTCGGCCTTGATGTCAACGGCGCCATCGCCGGCCCGGTCCCGGTCAAGGTTAGCGGTCGGGTGGCGTTGAGCGGCGATGTGGATAGCCGCCTGTTGGTCGAAGCGGATTTTACGCCGGCGAGGTTCGATAATCTCGTCACGGGGTGGAGCAAGGTGCCGAACCGGCCGGCGCGGGCGACCTTCACGTTTGTGGGCCGCGGCAAGCCGATAAGGCTCGATGATATCGCCTTCGACGGCAACGGTGCGTCGATCCGGGGCAGTCTCGCCTTCGATCAGAACGGCGATGTCGCCACCGGGACGTTTCCGGTGTTTGCATTGGCCGAAGGCGACAAAGCGAACCTCCAGCTCGAACGCACGCCTGACAATCTTTACAAGGTGGCGATGCGCGGCGACACCTTCGACGGCCGCAATTTCATCAGGGCGACGATGTCCGGCAGCCCGGAGACAAAGCAACGCCGGCCGCCGATCGATATCGATATCGAGGCCAAGGTTGGCGCAGTCGCGGGGTTCAAGGGCGAAGTGCTGCGCAATCTCGAGCTGCACCTGACGCGGCGCGGCGGCGCGATCCGCAATTTCGCGGCCACGGCGCGCTTTGCGGGCGAAGGGGCGCTGCAAGGCGAGTTGCGGGGACGTCCCGGCGAACGGCAGATCGTTTATCTCGAGTCGACCGATGCCGGTGCGCTGTTCCGCTTCGGCGACGTCTATCCGCGCATGGTCGGCGGCCAGATGTGGATCGCGATGGACCCGCCGACGCAAGATGGGGCGAAGCAAGATGGCCTGTTGGACGTGCGCGACTTCACGGTCCGTGGCGAGGCCGGGCTTGATGGCGTTGTCGCCGGTGCGCCGAGCGGGGTCGGCAACGGGGTGCAGTTCTCGCGCATGCGCGTCGAATTCACGCGCCGGCCCGGCAAGATGGTGATCCACGAGGGACTGGTTACCGGGCCGACACTCGGCGCGACAATCGACGGCCTCATGGATTATGGCGCCAACGAATTGCACCTGCGCGGGACGTTCGTGCCGCTCTATGGATTAAACGCCGCGTTCGGGAATATCCCGATCGTCGGCTTCCTGTTCGGCGGCAAAGAAGGGCTGATCGGCAGCATGACCTACGAGGTGGTGGGCACTCCCGGCACGCCGATTCTGCACGTCAACCCTATTTCGGCGGTGGCGCCTGGTTTCGTGCGCAAATTCCTGGAATTCCCCTCGAGCCTGCCCGATGACCGCTTCCCGGCGCCGCCGATCAACAATCGCGATCGGTGAGTTGGCGGACTGATCGCTGCGATGGCAAGGCGCAGCGCGTCTTCCCGTCACCTCGGCCGGAGCATCAAAGACATCCCGGTTGTCGCCGATCCGCGCCACACCGGGCCGACCCGGATGCGGGTCGATCCATAAAGACACAATCGAAAGACCCAAGCGACGTTCTCCTGTCCCGATTGCGGAGATACGCCTGCCGCTGGTGTTGGTGCCCGGAATATCCATCTCGGGCCGCTGTTGTAACCTTGGCTCCTCAAGCTCCCCCGGTATGGGCGAGAGAGGTGGCCGACGGAGGCTCTTGCTCTGGCAAAGCCCCCCACCTTCAGGCGTGGGGTGGGTTACAGATCGAGTGTCGCCGGCGCAAACAGCTGTTCGATTTTGACCACCGGATCCGTCAGGCCCTGGGCGTGCACATAGGTCGCGATCGTCTCCAGCACCTTGCGCGTCGCCTTCACCCCATAGGCCATCGGGTCGGTGGCAAGCGCGGTCCGCACGTCACCGCCGATAACGCCGGTTTCGAAATAGGAGGCGAGGGCCACGTTGCCGGTGCGCAGCACTTGCGCGCGGGCCGCCGCGAAGGCGGAGAACAGATTGAGCGCGATCCAGGGATGTTTCTCGACCAGCGATCGGCGGATGACCACGGTATGGTTGATCGGATAGATGCCGGTCTTGGCGTAATAGCGGCGGCCTTCCGCGGCGCGATCGGGAAACAGCGGCCGCACGCGCTGATCGGCGGAAAGGTCGATGCGGCTGCGATCGACGAGGTTGCGATCGGTGAGATAGAGCAGCGTCGCATCGAGCTCGCCGGCGATCAGCATCTCGCCGATATTGGTGCCGGCGGGGATCTGGTGCACGGTCACGCCGGCCGGCGGCTTGAAGCCGGTGGCGCCGCCGTGGCTCTTGTCGGCGACGCGCTCCATGAAGAACTCCATGTCGCGCGGATGCACGCCGAACTCGTTTTCGAGCACGCCGCGGCCCCAAATGGCGGCGGTCTGCTGATACTCTGGCACGCCGACCCGCTTGCCTCTGAGGTCCGCGGGCGATGCGATGCCGGCGTCGGCGCGCACCAGGATGCGCGTGTGGAAGAACTCGCGGGTGGTGAACACCGGCAGGGCCACCCACGGCGTCGGCGCGCGCGCAGTCGAGATCAACAGCGACGACATCGACATTTCCGACACATCGAACTCGGCAAAGCGCAACTGCCGCCAGAACATCTCGGAGGGATGAATGACGGTGGCCGCAAGGTCGATGCCCTCGGCCCTCACTGCACCATCGATCAGCGGCCGGGTGTTGGGGTTGTCGGAGAGCGCGATGCTGAGAGGCAGGCGGGCCATGATGCTCACTCCTCTGTGAGCCCGAGCTTCGTCACGATCGGCCCCCATTTGTCGTGCTCTGCCCTCATGTGCCGGGCGAGATCCTCTGGCGTGCCGCCGCGCGGCTGTGCTCCCAGCCGGGCGAGCGGCTCGCGGATGGCGGCGGACTTCAACGCGTCGTTGGTCGCCCGGTTGAGCCTTTCGATGATCGCCGGCGGCGTGCCGAGGGGGGCGAGGACGGCGACCCAGGCGCCGGTGTTGATGGCCGGGTAGCCAAGTTCGGGCATGGTCGGCACGTCGGGCAGTTCGGCAAGGCGCGTCGGGTTCGAGACCGCGAGAGCCTTGAGCCGGCCGTCGCGGATGAACTGCAGGGAGGTGCCCACGGTGTCGAAGGTGAGCTGAATCTGTCCGGCCACGACGTCGGTGAGCGCCGGCCCGCCGCCCTTGTAGGGCACGTGGACGATCTGCGTGCCGGAAAGCTGCTTGAACAGCTCGGCGGTGAGATGGGGCAGTGTTCCGGCGCCGCCGGTCGAATAGTTGAGCTTGCCGGGGTTCTGCTTGGCGTAGCTGACCAGCTCGGCCACGCTGGAGAACGGCGCGGTTGGATGGGCGACCAGCACCTGCGGGGTCTCGGCAACGAGCGCGATCGGGGCGAAGCTGTTCTCGTCATAGCCGGCGGATTTGTAGACCAACGGGCTCATGATGAGCCCGCTGGCGGCACTCACCAGGAGCGTATAGCCGTCCGGGTCGGCGGCGGCCGCGACCTTGGAGCCAAGCGTGTTGCCGGCGCCGGCGCGGTTCTCTACGATCACGCTCTGGCCGAGGAAAGCCGGCAAGGCGTTTGCCAGCAGGCGGGCCATCACGTCGACCGGTCCGCCGGCCGGCGTCGGCACAATGATCTTGACCGGACGGTTAGGGTAGGGCTGCGCGGCCGCCGGCACAACGGCAAGGCCGGACAGCGCGGCGAGCGCCGCGATGACAGCAGCTAGCGCGAGGAAATATTTGCGACCCATCGTGCTCTCTCCCAACCTTGTTATTCCCTCCCCCGCTAGGTGGGGAAAACAGAGTGCATCGCGCGGTCCGGCGCCGGTTCCGCCGCACTCTCGGTGACATGGATATTAGCGCCGCAGGGTGGGCAGAGCGAGGCGTGCCCGCCGCAGCCGCCGTGTGGTCGGCACGGCGAGCCAGAGCGCGCTTGCCACCCCCGGGGCTGAAATGCGTTGGCCAACATGAACGCGGGCAAGCCGACGGTTGGGTACGTGATCGGATTTAAGCCTTTCAGCCGGCGGTCGCGAAAAGATCTTCAGGCTGCCTCCAGGTGAGTGGTAATACGGGCCAGGTTATCGCGGCCACTGAGGCTGGCAACAGCAACGGCAACGATCCCCCAACAATGGAAGCGGAGGAATCAATGACGAAATTCACGGCCCTTGCAATCCCGTTCGCGGTCGGCGCGCTCGCGGTCGGCGCTTTCGGTCAGACCGCCGCGACCGGCACGCCGCAAGATAGACGCAACGAGGTTTCGCTCGCGACTGTGGGCGGCAAGATCTACGTGCTGGGCGGCAGCATCAACCGTGTCGCCGTTCCACACGTCGATGAATACGATCCGGCGACCGACAAATGGAATGCCCGCATGCCGATGATCCGCGGGCTCGACCACGTGGGGACCGCCGTCGTCAATGGTAAGATCATCACGGTCGGAGGTTTTCTGGCGTCCGTGCACGCCTATCCGCAGGACTTGGTCTACGAATACGACCCGGCCGCCAACACATGGCGGGTGCTCGCACCGATGAAGGCCCCGCGCGCGTCGGTGGGTGTCGCCGTGCTCAACGGCAAAGTCCACGCGATCGGCGGGCGCGCGCCTGACG
>JASHRR010000479.1 GCA_030037185.1 Xanthobacteraceae bacterium
CACCTTCGTCAGTTCATTGACGTATGCCGCAAAGCGATCCGCATGTTCGAGTTCGCTCCCGAGACCCATTCCAGCCTCCCGCTGATAGCAATCTCGACAACGATCTGATTCTTAAGCAGGATCATATGCGACGAACTGACTCAGGTTTATGAGTCAGTGGTACTAACCAACCCCATGTGTCTCCGCTAGGCTGAGTCATAGGGCTACAGCGTTGACATAGTTCCCATTGTCCGGGAAGGCGAGGTTTCGAGCGAACCAACGGCGCTGATCGCCTGGTTGAGCGAGGTTGGCGTAACCCTGACGCGATCGGTCTGGAGGCTGGACCGCTATCGCAATGGCTACGTGATGCCCTCGTGGGGACCAGCGTCGCGTCTGTCCCCAGTCTCGTTACTAACTCCCTCAGCAGGGATTATTATCTGTCAACTTCTCGGTTATTCAACAAAGGACTTACACGTTCGCACATGAATCAGTGATGTCGATCAAAACGTCCTGTCGGCGTGGAACAGCGGCGGGCACTTCGACTGCTGGCCAACATTCCGTTCGGTGCCACCGAGATAATCCTGCTCGCCCACCACGGCTTATGCCCGCGATTCTTGCCACATCGTCCGGCATAGCGGCGACCGCATCGTACCCGCCGTCATTCCACGCGCCTACGGGCTCCACGAACATCCCATGGCCCATACGATTGCGCGGTTGATGCCGATTTGTACGTCAGGCGCTTTTGAAAGCCGAGACAGTCACCATCGCCGCGATCGAGGACGGGAGGCACAGGGACCATTGCTGCATTCCGCACCATGGTCCCCAACAATCGGCACGCATCATCGCGGCATGATTTCACCACTTGAAGTGCGCGCCAATTTCATAAGTGCGCGGGTCGCCGAGATAAACTTGGTCCGGATAGCCCGGGTCGGAAAATGCGGCGTAGGTCTGGTTGGTCAGATTGCGCACGCGGAACGTCAGACGCATGTCGCTGATTTCCGGCCGTCCGAAATCTCTGCCGGGAATATCCACGAACGCATAGACGTCCACCGTTGTGTAGGCGTTCATGATGGTGGCGTCGTCTTCGAAAAGATAACGATTGCCAACGTGGCGCACTGATCCTCCGAACTCGACCGGCCAGCGCCAGTGATCGAAACGATAGGACGCGCCAGCATTGAAGATGACCGGAGCGACATTCGATGGCGTATTGCCGTTCCAATTTTCCACGACCCCAGTGACCGGATCGAGGACGGCAGCAAAGTCTTCGTACCGGGCTTGCGTCCAGGCAACGTTGCCCCAGAGCTTCAAGCCTTCGATTGGACGTACTGCGCCGGCCAGTTCGATGCCCTTGGAGGCAATTTCGCCGGCGAGAGTGCTCGTCGTTTCAGTGATTGGCACATAAACGTTGCGCCGGTCGATGTCGTAGGCCGCGAAGGTCCACTCCGCCTTTTTATCCCAGAACAGCTGCTTGACGCCGGTCTCGTAGATTTCCGTGCTCGTCAAGGCCAGCGGTGTGTTGGCGGAGACGAAGAAGACGTCAGCGACCGCCGGATCGTACGACGAGGCGAACATGCTGTAAAATATCAAGTTCGAGATCGGCTCGTAGGTGTAAGCGGCGCGATAGGACACCGGCTTCCAAGTCTGGCTGAACGGTTCGCCGGGGATAGGCGAGCAAATGCTGCAGTTGACGGTGTTGCTCGTCAGCATCCAATCGTCCACGCGAATGCCGCCGATCAGTGCGAATTCAGGCGTGACCTTAAGGCGATCTTCGACCGCCAGGGCGACATCATCAAGCCTCTTGTTAAAGATCTGCGGAAACTCCGTCCCGTAAACTCCCTGGACCGGATCGATCACCGACACGAAGTCGTAGGGATAATCACTGGGGTTGCCCTCTTGCACGAACGTGATCCTGTCGCTGCTCAGCTGGAGTTGGGCCGCAAGCCGGTTGTCCATACCGAACAGCCGAGAGTCCGCCAAGAAATCGAGATTGTTGCCGGCGACGTGCTGATTATGCGTCACAAAGAAGCGGTCGCGATCGATCACATTCGGCGCGAAGACCGCTCCGTTGTCGAAAGCATAGGTTTCGCTGTCGAGCCAGTTGCGCTGAGCCCGATAATAGTAAACCTGGTCCTTGACCGTGACGTTGTTGAGTGGCGTCCATTCGAATCCACTGCGCAGCCAAAGTTCCTTGGCGCCCGTGCTGTTATCGGCGACGTTGTAATTGGTAGTGATCGTGCGCCCGTCAATCGTCATCGGCCCTAAATTATCGCCAGAAAACGTGCTAAACGCATTGCCTGAAACAACACCGTTGACAGCGTGGGAGCCCGCAAAGGAGACAGGAACCAGCGGAGTGCCCCAGTAGGCGTGTCCGGAATCTTCCTTGTATTCGACGGCCACGAACGTCTTGAACTCATTGTTGGCGCGATAATTCAGTTGCGCGGAGAGATCGCCGAGATCGCGAAAGTCACCGTCGACAAAGCTGTTGATCTTCGATTCAGTTATGTCGATGCGATAGTCGAGACCATCCACCGTCGTGCTGCCGCCGGAGCCGTAATGCGTGCGGTATGAACCGTATGAATCCAACGAGAGGTCCAACTCGTTCTGAATCGGCCCCGTGGTTGGCTGCCTGCTGACGTAGTTGACCGCGCCGCCGATCGCCATCATCCCTGACATCAGCGCCGACGGCCCTTTCAGGAACTCGACTTGGTCGAGATTAGCCGTGTCCATCACGCGCGTCGTGTCGCTTGCCACACCGATCGAAATTCCATTGTAGAGAACGTTCACTGCCCCAAAGGTAAAGCCTCGCATCGAAAAGTTGGCCGGCGCCCCGGAAGAATCGAGGTCCAATACACCGACCGCGCCCTTTGCGATTTCGGTGGTGGTCCGGTAGCCCTGGTCTTGGATCGTCTGTTGATCGACAACTTCTACTGTGGCGGGTGTTTCGCGCAATGGAAGGTCGAGCCGAGTCGCGCTTGGGGCTACAGCGTTCAAATTGGGACCGGGGGTGCCTGGCGCCACCTGCGCTGTCCCAGACTGCGTTGAAGGCGGTATCGGTTGTGGCGGTTGCTGCGTCACCACCCTTGGAGCCCGGGGCGCGGACCGTCCGGCGGTTGTGCCTGCTCCCCCCGGCTTTGCTGTTGATTGGCGTTTAACCGGCTTGACGACCGTGACTGGAGGGAGGTTCGGATTCGGTGGCGTTTGTCCTGGCGACGGCTGAGCGGGAGCGGGTTGATCCTGGGCTTCCACCTCACCGCAGGGGAAAAGCAGAAGTACCGCCATCATCGTTGAACCAAGCCATCGCGATCGGCGCTCGCCAAACAGCACCCACTTATGCGAATAGAACATCACGCAGCCCCCCGTTTTGGCATTTGGTGCCATCGCCCCACAAGCAATCACATATCCAGTAGCTCAGCTCACAGTCACCCTTCCGTCGCCTGCCGGGAGGTATCGAAAGCTCCCGCTGCAACGATCTTTAGCTCGCAAATAGGCGAGTGTTCCCATGTTATCTGGAACATTCAGGTAACGGTAAAAATATACAAGGTATTGTCAATCCATATACGTGGTTGTTATTGCCATCAGCTAAAATAAATAATCTATGTTGCGCGGCGGACACAAATCTAAGTTTAGTATGGGTGACTATACTATCAAATAATATAATTAATTATACTATTTGCATCAGTCGGTCGTCGACCTCCTTCTATAACCGCCGAAGCCATTGTTCAATTTGCGTGATGACATGACACAACAGTTCGCGAGATAGTATCGCCGACCATATGTTTTTCGTTTCGCTAGTGGCCCTCGGGCTGCAGATGCATAGGTTGCCGGGGCAATCGGGAATCAGAACTGCAACACCATTCAATTTACGTGTTTTACCCGGAAGATGACAGGCAGGATAAAGCTCAGCCCCTGCTCCACCACCAGTGGAGGCGGCTTGGGCACGGGGTCAGAGCGGCGGATCATGGCTAGCGCAGCTTCATCGAAGGACGCATCGCCCGATCCCCGCACGATAGCCGATGACAACACACGACCATCTTCATCGAGCACGAAGGTCACCAGGATCTCTGCGCTGTCGAGCGAACCGTTCGCGGGGTAGCGCTTGTGCTGATTGAAATGGGCGATCAACTCTTTCTGCCATGCAGCGCGCACACGCTGCGTACTTTCGCCGGCACCTTGCGCGGGTGTGACCGAGCGCGCCGACTCTTGAGCAATTTCGGAGGTCGGACGCGCCGTCGCCTTTGCGGCCTCGGTAGGAACCGCCGGACTTAGCACAAGCGGGGCCGGCGGTGATTGTTCTTCCTTCGGCTCTTTCTTTTTGATTAAGGCAACGGCAAGGTCGGGATCTTCGGTCTCGGACGGCACTGCTAGCGGTAAAATAATCGGTTCGACACGAACTTGCTCGACGGCCGGCGGGGTGGCAATCGATTCCTCGGCATCTGGCCCCGGCGGCAAATCGATCGGCTCAAGCCGAGGAGCCAGAGGTTCGACCCCGACCTCGATTGCCGGCGCGCCCAGCTCCGCTTCAGGTTCATCCACACGAAGGTATTGGCGAGCAAGTGCGATGCAGGCTACATGGATTACAATAGCGCCGAAGGCCGCAAGCGCCCAGGCTGGCATCGCAATCCTTTGTGGCGACTCGAAATCCGACATCGCGCCTGGCGCTCAACGAGGTAAGTTCGTCGGCGGCAGCGGCGAAGGTGCTGCACCGGGTATATGCTCAAGCGCAACGAGAGCTATTCTGAGATATCCCCCAACGCGCAGCAGCTCCAACACGTCCATCAAGTCGCCATAAGGAACAGTGCGATCAGCCCGCAGGAAGATGCGGCGATCTTTGGCGGCATCGGGCATCGCATCCAAAGTCTGCACAAGGTCCGTGCGCTGAACGGGATCGTCGTCGAGCGCAAGACCAAGATCGGATTTTATCGTGATGTAGACCGGCTTGTCTGGCTTGGTCGTGGGCACAGCGCTTGAAGAAGGCAGATCGACGGGAAGGTCCACGGTCGATAGCGGCGCCGCTACCATGAAGATAATCAGAAGAACAAGCATGACGTCGATGAACGGCGTCACATTAATTTCGTGGGCCTCCTCGTCGTCTTCGTCCTCGACATCCGCGTTAATGGAGCCGCCCATGTATTACTCCGCCGCGCGCGAATCCATTCGACCCTGGGTGAGATCAAGGTCGCGAGATACAAGCCGCGCGACCGCGCCCGACGCCCGGGCGACCAGGTCCAGATAGCCCCTGATGGTCCGCGTAAGCTGATTGTAGAAGATGACCGCTGGAATCGCAGCCGCGAGACCGAAGGCGGTCGCGAGCAACGCCTCAGCGATCCCCGGAGCGACGACGGCGAGATTTGTCGTTTGGGCTTTTGAAATGCCGATGAAGCTGTTCATGATGCCCCAGACGGTGCCAAACAGACCCACGAATGGAGCAGTCGCCCCGATCGTGCCGAGCACGACCATGCCTTGCCGAGCAGCGCGTGCCTCTGCGCGCACGATTTCAGAAAACCTCGAAGCGGCGCGCTCCTTGATCCCGCTTTCCACTGCACTACCGGCCGAAAGGCGCATTTCGTGAACCGCGGCCGCCAGCAAGCTCGCAATCACGTTGCGCTTGGGCCCAGTCGCGAGCTGCGCTTCGGAGACCGTGCGCGCTGCCGAAATCCGGGCGAGCGCCGCATTGAGTTGCCACTGCGCCAGCTTGAGCCTTGCCCATTTCGCCAGAAAAATCGTCCAAGTCACGACGGACGCAAACGCCAGGCTCATCATGACCGCTTCGACGAGAACATCGGCGGAGAGAACCATCGACCATGGCCACACTTCGCGTAGTGTCGCAGGTACCCGCTCTTGCGCGAGCAAAGGTGACGCAAGCAAAAGCATCGCTACTGCCGCCACTGTTGCTCGATTTTTCATAACTCAACCGATGAAGCTTTCCGATCGCCCCTGTGATTTGCGAAGGCAACGCTCGCGCGATTAGCACTAGGAGCGACACCGCTATCGCGTTCGTGATATTGCCTTGGCGTACGATTGTAAGTCAAATTCGTTCCTTATGATAGCCGTGGTAGTGTTCGCAACGAGGATCGACAGAGTGAGTAGTGTACTCCACTATGCCGTCCGCGGATTCTGTTTGCAATGACGAGGGGGCTCACCAAGCTGCCAAGGTGGTGGACAGCGGGGCCGAGCCATTGATTGTTTTCCTTTCAAAAACCGCGCGGAAAATAAGTGGCTGTGGTTTCTGCTGTACCGGCGCCACCCCTAAACCAAGGCTTTACCGACACGCGGGAGGAAGCGCGGGCAGCGCTGGCCGCACGCTATGAGCAGGTGGAACGTGAGCAATGATGACAATTATGGCCGCGGGAACTGGAAAGCAATCGAGAGGTGATCAGCGTGAGCAGAAGGCGCGCGGCGTTCGAGCTTCGCCTTCATTCGAGGGGAATTGCAATTTTGCAGCACGCGCCAGTGGGTGGGAATGTGAGATCGACGGTTCCGCCAAGCTCGTAAGGAATGAGATCGCGGATGAGGCTTAATCCATAACCGGATTGGACCGGAGCCGTGATCAGCGAACCGCCAAGCTCGCGCCACGTGATCGTCAGGATCGGAGCTGCATCGTCGGTGCGATCCCAGCTCATCGACACTCTGCCGTCCGGGCTCGACAGGGCGCCGTGCTTTGCGGCATTGGTCACTAGCTCATGAATCACCATGGCGACCGCCTGGGTCTGCGCGGTGCTGAGCGTGACGTTCGGACCGCTGATCGTCGTATTTGCGTCAGTCGTGTAGGGCGCAAGCTGGAAACGAATAAGGTCGGCAAGGCTCACGCCGTCCCAGCGGCCTTGGCTTAGGAGCGCGTGAGCGGTTGCAATCGATTGAATGCGGCCGTCGAGCGCGTTGACGAACTCGTCAATGGTCCCGCTGGCCCGGCGCGTATGCCTGACGACGGCAGCGACGCGCGCCAGCACGTTTTTGACGCGATGGTTGAGTTCGGAGATCACTAGGTCTTGGCGCTTTTCAGACCGCTTGGGCCGCGTAATATGGCGGGTCAAGCCCTTGACGCGAAAAAGGCCGCCGGCCGCTTCAAATTCGGCCCGTGAGGTTTGATCGTCCGCGGCAACTCGCTCCAGGGGCTGACCGTCGGGACGGTTTGGGGTGCGCCGCAGCGCGGCTACAAGGGGATCATTTCGGTCGACTGCTAGGCGGACGAGAACGTCTATCACGAACAATACGCAGCGTTTCATCTGGCGAGGGGCGGGCCGCTAGGGATCACAACCAACGTCACGACGACGCGAAGCACGGTGACGAAATTCCGAGCGACGTCTCGCCGAGCCGAATAGGAAATATCATTCTTAGAGCGCGTTCGGGTCAGGTTTAAGCTCCCGGCACCTCAGCCGGCGTCGTGGCCGGGCTTGTCCCGGCCACCTCGATTGTTCTTGCTCTGTGCCTCGACATTCGCGGTCGCCGGGACAAGCTTGGCGACGACTCGGGTGTTTCAACCGGATCGAAATCCGCTGTAGCAGTTCGAAGCTGCGGGAGTGCTCCACTCTGGCTGCCGGTATCGTAGATATAAAAGCTGCAAACGAGCTGACAAAACTCGACTGTGAATAAGATATATTGTGCAGCAACCCGTGGCTATGGGCATCTGGCGTGAGTGCCTGTTGCGCTGCCATCCAACCCTGGACTATTCGCTCATATCAGGAGGCTCGTGAATAACGTAGTAGTCTATATTATAGACCAGATACTTGAAATTCCGCGTCTCATCGCTACGCCACGAACAGTGACAAACTGCCACGTCTTCAACGGACAATATTCGCCGCAGAATGCTGTGACCTCAAATCGCGTTCTAATCCCGGGTTAACGGGAACGGACACTTGCGTGTGCCTACATGGCCATCTTGCAGGGAGAGCGGAGGAGACACAATGAACATGATATGCAGCATCATACGAGAAGCATTATCGTTCTGTCTGAGTTTTGCGAGAGAAAGCATGAAACGAACGGCAGCCTTGATTGCATTCTGTTGCTTGAGCGTTAGGGGGAGAGAATGACAATCGTTGCAATTCTCTTCGCCGTCGGAGCATATGGAGAGCTTTACGTTGCCCTTGGCGAGCGTAGTCCATGGGGCACACTGTTCGTTGCAGTTGTCCTAGCCTGCCTGTCTTATGCCGCGGGTCGCATGGTGGTCGCGGAAGCCGCAACCGTCAACGTAATGGCGAGCGGTTCTCAGCGCGCAGTACCATGAGGCCAATCAGCCACCGGATTGCCCGCTCGCTCTCGGTAAGCGTCATCGGTCCGGCCAGCTCCCCTGCTGCCAAGTAAACATGCCACCGCACAGTCCGGTGAGCGTACACTGGGCAATTGTCCAGCTTTCGATCTACTATCATGCGTCTAA
>JASHRR010000480.1 GCA_030037185.1 Xanthobacteraceae bacterium
CGGGCGCCCGCGCTCTCGCCGTTCAATGACGATGATTTCATCGTGGAATGTCCGCGCTTGGACGCTCGCCAGAGCCTCCGCAAGCATCCCGGCCCGGTTGGGCGTTGGAAGCGCAGCCGGGCGTTTTTGACGAGCCTGCGCTTCGAGCTGCGGAAACCCGATCCCGCAACCCGACGCAGATAGGCCACCGTTGGCAATGCGCGGTTACGCATCAAGCACTCGGGGAGTTCCTCACCGAGATCGGCCGCGTCGAATTTCAGATGCTTACAGAGGACCGGGTTTCGTCGCTCGCCCGGTCCTCGTGAGGGAGCTAGCCCGCGACCGTGCTCCAGTTCTTTGCCAGGTGCTCAGCGCCGCGCAGCGACAGGGCGAAGATCGTGTAGGTGGGGTTCGAGGCGCCGGCGGTCGGGAAGATGCCGGGGCCGGCGCAGTAAAGGTTTGCGATCTCGTGGGTCTGGCCGAAACTGTCGACCACCGAGTTCGCCGCGCCGGTCCCCATGATGGTGCCGCCCATGAGGTGGATGGTCGGCGGTGCGGCGCGGCCCTGCCACACCTCCTTGGCGTCGGTCGCCTTGGCGATCCTCAGGCCGTCCTCGAAATTGGCGTTCCACAGCGCCAGGTCGTTATCGTCGTAACTGTGGATGATGCGCCCGAGCGGCATGGCGAACTCGTCCTTCTCGCTCGCAAGCTCCAGGCGGTTGTCGATCTTGGGCTGCTCCTCCCCGAACGCATTCATGCGCGAAAGATTCTTCACGGCGCGCTTGACGAAGGCAATGAGCTCCTGCCCGAACAGTTCGGGCCGCGCATTGGCGAGGCCGCCGAGACCCGACAGCTTGTTCGACGACCCGGCGACGATGAAGGTCGAGCCGAATGCGCCCTTGTGGGCGGTCTTGCCGTAGCGCTCGTAGGACATGTACTGGGCGCCGAGCGTGCCCATGTGGTTCTCTACGTCCTCGTCGAACATCGCGTTCGTGCCCGACGCGAAGTGGGTCATGATGTACTTGCCCACCAGCCCATTGCGGTTGGCAAGGCCCTTGTCGTGGTTATCGGTCGCCGAGTTGAGGAGAAGGCGCGGATTCTGCGCCGCCCAGGCGGCAAGCACCACGACGCTCGCGGGCTGAAATTGCTTCTCGCGGTTGCGGTCGTAATACTCGACGCCCGTCACCTTGCTGCCGGACGCATTGGTGAGCACCCGCGTCGCGGTGCTCCACGCCCGCACCTCCGCCCCGGCCTTGCGGGCTTCGGCAAGGTAGGTGACCAGCGGATTGGCGAGTGCTCCGATCGGACAACCCACATGGCACCAGCCGTCATAGATGCACGCCGCGCGGCCCTTGAACGCGATCGAGTTCATGCCCACCGCCGCAGGCACCATGCGGATGCCGTTGGCCTCGAAGCCCTTGAGCCATACCTGCCCGTTGCGGAACGTCTTCATCGGCGGCATCGGATAGGGCTGGCCCTTGGGCCGCCACAGCTCTTCGGCCGCAGCATCGCCGGATACGCCGATCTCCTGCGCCACCTTGTCGTAGAACGGCGCCACTTCGTCATAGGAAATTGGCCAGTCATGAGCGCGATTGTGCTCGCTCTTGATGCGGAAATCGTTCGGCAGCAGGCGCGGGAAATTGGCGAAGTAGTGCAGTGCCGCGCCGCCGACGCCCCAGCCGCCCTGGGCCCCCATGCTGACCGGGTGCTTGCCTTCCAGGATGAAGGGCGCGCCGGCCGGTTTGACGCGGCGGCCCCAGATGTCGGACGAAATGAGGTCGGAGGTCTGCCAGTCCGGCCCGTTGTCGATCACCACGACCTTCTTGCCGGCCTTGGCGAGCACCGCCGCGAAGACCGAGCCCGATGCGCCGGCACCGACGATGACGGCGTCAATTTTTTCCTGCGTAGCCATGTCACCACCTTTTGTCCGGCACGATGTGCGGCATGTAGGGAACGCCGAGCGCCTCGTAGCCCTCCATGGTGCCGTAGACCACGTCGATGGCATCGCTGCGCAGCACGGTATACACGAAGGCGCCGGGCGGGCCCTGCCAGCCGTCGATCTTGTTCTGCCGCATGGCGTCGATGAACTCGTGCTGCTCGGGGGCGGTGAGCGCCGCGAAGGGGCGGCGGCTGCGGGCTTCCGCGGCCCGGTCAACCGCGCTAATTGCGGCGCGATAGAAGTTGATGAACGGCGGCCTGACGTTGAGCTGGCGCGCTTCGAGCAGCGCCTCGCCGGGCGAAACCGACACCTGCTGATCGATGAAATGCGCCACGCCGGCACGCTGCGCACCCGGCACCAGCGTTTCGCCTAGCGCTTCGAGGGTGTCGGCCTCGTGCGCCCTGAGCAGGCGGAATGGCACGCCTTGCGCCCGCGCCTGCCCCGGCGTCATCAACACGTCAGCTCCGCCCACCGTGAAGGCGAGCATGCCCATTCCCGCGCCCTTAAGAAAGACGCGCCGTTCCATGGCGTCCATGGGTTCCTCCGTATTGCACCGGGTGCAGGCCGGTGTCGTTTTCTGGCCAAGTCAACGACAAAGGACGGGCGGAATCAAGCGGTCGAGCCCTGCCACCTCCTGCCACCGTGTGGGGCACGAAGTCCAGGCAAAGTGGGGGGCCCTCTCCTGGTGGCTGTACCGCCCGAAGGAAGACCAGGACGGGGACTGTCGCGGCCATCCACGTGTTTATTTAGGTTTAGGTAAATAAAACGGCCGGGACGAAAAGAGCCCCCGGCAGGCTTGCCGGGGGCTCTCTTAAAAACAGATCCCTTGCGTTCGCCGGCAGCTAATTGAAGGGATAGTAGCGGAACGAGAACATGAAAATGTTGTTGTTCGGATTGAGGCCTTGATTCGGCGTGCTCGTCGCCGTGATCGGTCCCGGAAGGCCGGGGAACGCATTCAACCTCACATACTCATATTGCGCGCCCACGACGGCACGTCCCAAGTCCCCTTGGTATGCGGTTTGCCAGAAGCCGATCGTGAGTTCCTGGACGCGTTGCACGTCGAACGTGCAAGTCGTTCCCGTGATCGGAGTGTTGAACGGACTTCCGCTTAGAAGCGCGCCACCATTGGTGAGGCTCTGCTCGAGACATCCGTTGTTGAGGAAATTGGGATTGCCCCAACCGCCCTGGGTGCTACCGACGGTCCATGGATTGGAGTATGTCCGGTCTTGGCCGTAATAGGCATAGATATCGAGACCGCTCCACGGGTGGGCGACGCCCCCAACCATGAACTGCAAGCCCTTAACCGGAGTGAGCTGACCATTCGACCCGATGACGGCATCAGGCAACTGGCTCGAACTGTACCGGCCGATGCCTTCACCGTATAAGGTGCTGCCCTGAAGATCGAGGAACTTCGGTATGGCCGGCACAAGGAACGAACCGCCGACGCCCCATCCGAATGTCACCTGTTGCGACCAGTTAGCGGGGGTAACCGTCGGGCTAACACTGTCGCTGATCCACCGCTGCAGGCCTAGCACCTCATAGTGGCCCCAACCCGGATCAAGAGCGAACTTCTCGATAATATCGGGGGCAACGTCGTTCGAGCAGCTGGTCGAGCCATTGAGGTGCGAGGAGGTCGTGCAGAAATTATTGATGTTGACCGTCTCGCCGGGCGGAGCCACCGTCGACGAGCTGGGTGCACCTGGGAAAACGGCGCCGGGCTGCTCGATCGAGACGCCAAACCAGGCAATACTGTTCCAGTCGGCGACGAACCGGAGCTGGGGATTGCGCAGCCAATTGAAGCCCACGACGTACTGTGCGTCAATCGTGAGTGGAACGTTTTCGTAGCGCGGCGTGATTCCAACCCTGTTCTGGGTCAGCAAGCTCCAGGCCTGACCGCCCAGGAAGTGGATGTGGTAATCGTCGTTGTCGTAACTTGCAAATGCCTGGCGAACTCGCGGTACGAAGCTGTTGCTCTCGCGGTTATTGGCGTCGACCGAGGCGCCAAGGAAGTCCATCTCATAATAGGCTTCGGCGTGCTGCGTCGGGCTGATGTCTCCCCAGGCTCGTAGCGCAATGCGGCTCTGTTGCGAGCTCATGCGAAACTCGTTCTGGTTCCACAGCGCGGAGTTTTGCAGCGGAATGCCGGGGCTACCGAAAGGAGGACTGCTGGCACCGTTGGCGACTTCGTTGTGCTCACGCCATGCGCCTTCCAGCGCGATGAACGTTCCGGCCATGGATATATGCATTCCACCGAACGAAGACGGTAGCGCTTTGGTAAACATTGTCCCGCCTGGCGGTATTGGTACGTCGGCACCCATGGCCTGAGCGTAGGCGTGCTGGACGCTCTGCGCCGCCTGCTGGGCCTTCTGCGCCGCCTGTTCAGCGGCACGGGCCTGCTGGGCCTGCTGCTGGGCCTGCTGAGCCTGCTGTTCCTTGCTTTTGGCCAGCTGGTCTTGCATGGCCTTCAGCTGCCGCTGCATCTGGTTGATCTGCCGCTGCAAATCGGCCTCATCGGCGAGTGCGGGGGCAGCCAAAAGAAAGCACGCCCCGATCACCGTCCCATTCAAAAGAAGGCTCAATCTTCGCTTGACAAGCATCCTGCCCCCTCCCGGTGCGAATGTTTAGACCCTAAGCCCTGATGTCGACGAGGTAGCTTTGGCACATGACGGCTGGATGACATTGCCTCAAATTGAACGCACATTTGGTGGGCTCTGTGGCAAAAAAGTCACAGAATTGCTAGCCAGTTTGGCCAATTTCGCCGTTCAGTTGAACCAAGGAGAAAACGAATCCCGTGTTGAGACGGTGGGCGGTTTCCACGGCTCGCGACGGATGACAGCCCTGCAGGGCCAAGACCGGGCCACGAGCTACGTGCCGCAGGCGACAGGAGCGCACCTCGAGCGGGCGCTCGGCGCAGTCGCAATCTGCGAAATTCCGGCATCCACGGGCCCCGTCAAGGACGGCCCGCGCCGTCCGCCCGCGCTTTGGGTGCGCGCCCGGTCAAGCCTGACCGTGAGCTGCTCGATCTTGGCGAGAAAGGCACTCTCGTCGCGTACCGGCACGAGAATGGCATCAGCCGGCTGAGGCGTCCTGCCGGGCGGAATCAATAGGCTTGCCTGTTGCGAACTTGCGCGCGCTATCAGGCGCTCGGCAGGCGGACACCTGTTGACGCCAATGGCAGCCGGCCGTGGACATGTTGCATGC
>JASHRR010000481.1 GCA_030037185.1 Xanthobacteraceae bacterium
AGCAGATCGAGCATGTAGCCGAGCGCCAGGATGTCGTGCTTCTGACGCCCCACCTCGGTCGCAGCGGAAATGTCGTAGGTCCACCGCGCCCACGGCCCATCGACATCAAGGCGAAGACTCGTCGAGGACTGCAGAAGTGCGCCGATCAGCAGGCTGGCCCGTGCAATGGCGGATTCGAGGCGGGGCGCCGATAACAAACGGTCTCCATACACGCCCAGGCCGGGTATGCCGGCCTCCGACGCCAGCCGCGCCGAGAGCGCGTCGTCGCCGATTTCGCGCGAGGCAAATTCCAGCAGAAGAATCTGGTCGCGCAGCGGCACCAGCATCTCCGGCTGATCAATCAAGCTGAGCGGCAGCTCGGCGCGGGCAAACACCCGCGTGATGGAACCGCCTCTGATTTCCACGGCGTCGGCGAGGGCGCCGTTTGAACGGGCCTTGGTGAAACCGGTTTCCTGCATTTGCCGCGGCTTTACGGTTGGAGCGGCTTCCATGAGGGCCGCCGTCGTCGCGAAGCGTCCGACGCCGTCGGAGGCCCTCCGAGGCCTGGGCGGGCTTCCGTTGCGCGTGTATCAATTCTTCCGGTCAGAATGGCACACTCGCATGCCAACAACATGCCGAGTCTCATGGCCGACGCCCGCGGCGGGAGCAAATACTGTCATGAAATCACCGTAATGTCGAGACTGGCGGTTTTGCGTGCTCGCGCATTGGCGCTATGCGATCGCCGCGTTGGTGTTATGCGTGGCGCGAAATGGCTAGTCCGACACAAAATGGCCACGCTGGCTTGGGACCTTCTTAAGAAGGACGAGCGAGCAATAGTAGTTGCAACTACGCTCGAGCCAGGTGGCGGCAGGGCCGAGTCCAGATCTTTAGCATGACATCTATCCGGACCTGTGCCGGTTACGGTTTGGAAGCGTACCAGGGGCCCGGCGATGAGCCTGACCACCGAGCAACGCCGCGCGTTGGCCGTGCTCGCGAGAGCGGGCGTCGATGGCACCTCGCAAACGTCGCTCATGGCACACGGATTTTGTATCAGCATGATCGCCGGGCTGATCAAACATGGATTCGCGACCTTGACACGAGAAAAGGCCCGCGCCGGCAGCAGGTTGGTCAATGTCGGCAGCGTGCGCATCACTGCTGCCGGACGCGACGCTCTAACCGCCGATGGATGCTTCACGCGGGCGATGTAGCCCTTGCATGCCCGAATGAGAACTTTGCACGTAACAGCTAATCGCCGCCGGCACAATACGTCTCGACGAGCACTGGATCCGCATCCGTGAGACTGCCGCCCGGACGATGAAGGCTCGCCACCAAGCCCCGTTCGATCAGACCATTGCCCGCCTCAAAAATGATTGGCATGTCCCGCGTCGCCGCTTTAGCGGTGCGGGCGGGTTCGTTGAATGACCCGAAGCAGGTATTCGTCCGAATGCATGGGGCCGATTGAAGTTACAATTTTGCGAAGTTATGGCGTCACCGGCACCGCCGGCGTCGCGTTGAGATCGCCCCTCTGCGTCTTTGAGAGCAAGCCATTGCCACCAGCAGACTGAAAATGCGTTTGGTCGATTCGGCGCCTGTTTCGGGCGCACAGTAAAAATTTTAAAATTTGCCTTCGAGGGAAACGGACACGAAGCACGACCCACTGGCGCGATCCGTAACGCCAAGAAGGCGGTTCGGCGAGGTTGGTGTGTCCTCATTGCTGCCGGTAACTGACTTTTCATCCAAATCGACCTTCGGCATATCGAAAGGCAGTCGTGGAACAAGTTGAACAGATCGCCGCCGATGATCGAGCGGTGCGGGTGCGGCGTCCGCTCGACGCACTGAACTTTTTTCTCGCCGACGTCCGAGGCGGGTTGGGCCCGTACCTTGCGATCTATCTGTTGGTCGAAAGGAGTTGGGACGAGGCCAGCATCGGCGTCATCATGTCCATCGCCACGGCCGCTGAGATCATCGCTCAGACCCCGGCGGGTGCGTTGGTGGATGCAATTCGGGCAAAACGCGTCCTGATGGCGGTCGCGGCACTCGCCGTAACGGCTGTGTCATTGGTGCTGCCGTGGCTAACGGCCTTTTGGACGGTCGCGGCCTCGCAAGGCATCGCGCACGCAGCAAGCGCAGTATTCGGGCCTGCCATCGCCGCCGTAACGCTAGGTGCGGTCGGACGGCAGGCCTTCAGCAAGCGAATCGGTCGCAATGAATCGTTCAATCACGCCGGCAACGCCTTTGCAGCATTGACAGCGGGAGCCTCCGCCTACATCTGGGGGCCGATCGTCGTGTTCTACCTGCTTGCTGCCATGGCGCTTGGAAGCCTCGTCAGTGTGCTGGCGATACCGGCCAACGCCATCGATTATGACCTCGCCCGTGGTCTGGACTCCTCCGGAAGACAGGGTTCGACAGAACGCCAACCCTCCGGGCTTCAGGTTCTAATGAACTGCCGGCCACTGCTGATTTTCGCCGTCTGTGCGGCGCTGTTTCATCTCGCCAATGCGGCAATGCTGCCGTTGGTTGGCCAAAAGCTCGCCTTGCAAGACAAGAATCTCGGCACGAGCCTGATGGCGGCGTGCATCGTGGCGGCGCAAATCGTGATGGTTCCGATGGCTATGCTGGTTGGGGCCACGGCGGAGAGGTTGGGACGCAAACCCTTATTTCTGGTTGCTCTTCTCGTATTGCCTCTCCGCGGCGTGCTTTACACCTTTTCTGAGAACCCGTACTGGCTGCTGAGCGTGCAGCTCCTTGATGGGATCGGGGCGGGTATCTATGGCGCGATCTTTCCCATCATTGTAGCCGACATCATGCGCGGCACGGGGCGATTCAACGTTGCCCAAGGCGTGGTCATGACCGCGCAGGGCATAGGCGCGGCACTATCGACCACCCTCGCTGGCCTCGTCGTCGTGCATGTCGGGTACAGCGCTGCGTTTATCACACTCGGCGGCGTGGCTGCCGTCGGGGCTGTGGTGTTTTTCTTCGCAATGCCCGAAACTCAGCCGTCCCGGCCCTAGCGTATCGCCAAGCTGGGACCGCGGGCGTCATAGGCGGGCCGTTCCGGACGTCGGCTAGGCCCGAGGCGATCATCATGAGCTTGCGCCGACACGGAAGCTATCGGGGCGATCATTTCGCGTACTAACTGCTGTCGTCACGCTTGCCGCCGTCCGCTGGCCGGCGGCGCGATCCAGCTTGGAGCGGGCTTGCTGGCGAGGAGGCCGAGGTAACTCCGCATAGGGTGGGGAGAGGTCGAAATAAAGCCGTTCCGCTGTACGTCGAGCGAACGTTGGGAATGTTACAGCGGTCGCTCCCTCATCAAAGACGTAAACTCACTCTTCACCGACACGTTCTGCCTCAGGCCGAACTCGGTGCCCCAGCCGACCGTCCAGCCGGCGCGAGTTTTCGAATCGCCAACGGACGGGCATCAATCTAAGTTACAGCGGCGATCGTCGGTCGCGCACCGTTGTCGCTTGCAGACTGAGCCGAAGGATGTACATGGTAGCGCGCACCATACCTGACCGCGGCAGCCTTATCGTCGTGTGTTTTCCTGTGCTGGGGAGGAACCGCAGGAGATACCTGCCGTGGATAGCTATCGAGCCGCCGCAGTAGAGGTCACGGCGATTGCCACCGCCGCCGGTTCCTTTCCGGCGATATCATGATGTGCCGTCTGGCCGACGACGGCCCGGCTCGCAATCCGGCCTCGGCGATTTCCGGAGGTTTGAACGGTGCGCCCCTTCCTCAGCACGCTCGCCGTTGGCTGTGTAGCTTTTGCCGGGCTGCAGGCCCTCAACGGTGCGTGGGTGATCGCCTGCTTGCTGATCGGTGCCGCCATCATCCTGCGGGCGGTGGCGACGCGATGTTGACCCCTACCCGTCCCCGCCAGCGGGGAGGGGATAACCATCGATAATGTTTTTTCCGGATTCGAGAAAATGGATATAGCAATCATCAATCCGCCGGCGGTCATCAACCAACCGCAACTGCCAAGCACATGCGTGCTGCCCTGGAAACAGCAGCCGATCCTGCTGGCGGCTCTAAAGAATGCCCATAAAGCCGCCGTCCCTGCAACACGTTGTACTATTCGAATTCCGAGACGATCGAGGTCGCGAGCCGCGACAAGCGTGACGCCGCCAGGCTGGGTTGGCCCAACGAAGACGGGCGCGACGTCTCAGAAAATCTGATTGCCGGCTTTGTTCACAAAAAACGCGAGAGCATTATTGACGGCCGCGGCTTCCGGGTGCTCCCTGCCATCGAGACAGTTTTGGGAGGATCCAAAAGCCGAGACCGGCGCACCGCCGGCACGATGGGGGGCATCGAGCGCACCGCGCACAAAGCGGCGTTAGCATTCGGCTGCTACCTGACGGCTTAAATGTTTTTATTTATCGCCGGCAGATACTCCGGGCGGGTTACACGCGGAATTTCGACCGGCGAGACATGCTGATTGGACAGCGGTTACACAGCGGCTTTCGGACGGTTAGAATAGGTATAGGTCTGAATCGGTCTTTAAGCGGACGCGGCAATGGCTGTCAGCCCTAAGCACCATCCGCCTCGCATCAGTGATCTGATACGGACCACCTCAATAGCCGCGCGGCCAGGACCCGTAACGATCTCTCGCTCCTTCGTTGCGACGCCTTCGTGGACGAGGTCTGCGATCATGGCGCGATCGAGTCCATGGGCGAGGACGAGCAGCTCCTCCGTGAGGCCGTGCGGAAGCCTCGCGAGTAGCGCCAGTGCATGGCGTTGCTCGTTGCTGAGGCTTGGCTCTCGTGGAGGCATCACCGCACTTTTCGACAAATACGCGTGCCCCCCGCCTGCCTCGCCCCAAGCCACGCTGTTTTCGCGCATGAGCGTGCAGAAACCCTTGTTTGTGCCGCAGCGTGTCCCGCATCACTGGTTCGCCGGCTAACGCGACGCTTCGTCCGCCGGGCGGCAGGTCTTGCCGCACCCGGTGAGGCGCGGCATCGCGGGAAAATGCAAATCGCTTGATGGCCACTTCACCACTACGGCATCAATCTTGGACGCCTCGGACCTTGCGGGACGCCCTGCACGGAAGGCCCAACGGGTGCCAGGGCAAGGTTTGATCGTGATCAACCGATGCTTGCAGGCGTTTCGGTTCTAAAAGCTTCTATTAGCTCTTTTCCCAGCCGCGTGCCTTCATGCAGGCCTCGTCTACCGCTGTTTTGCTGGAAGTGGCTCGCCCCGAATCCGGATTGCTGGCCACAGCCTTTTCGGCCTCAAACTGACATTCCAAGTCGTCGGTTTTCAGCATCTCGGCTGTCGCGCCAGATTTCGTCCAGGTTGTTGCGCACGACGCCAGCGGCACGGCTGCGCAAATCAGAAGTAGTGCTCGCATCGTCCCCATCTGATTCTCCTAATCAGCAGAAAAAATCCCGCCTTTCTGCCCGCGATCACGCACGGGCAGAAAGGCCGAAGTGGGACGAGTTCGCGGTCGAGATGGTATAGTATTGTGGGATAATCCTTGTTTTGGTTGAAATACGGCCCGCCTAACGGCCGGAGTCTGCCACGCCGGTTGCAGAAATAGACAAGATTAGGCCGTCGAACACAATGCGTGCCCCGGATCCGGCGGCGCTTCGACCTGGTAGCTTCGGCTTGGTGGCCGGACGTGCTCTGGAGCGGCACGAAATATACTCCTGGGCACCACTACAATCCACGGCGCCTCCTAGCTGACGTTTGCCAGCCGCGGTTTTGCCCCGCTCGTCTGGAGATCGTCCGGTTATGGCCAGCCTCTGCCGACTTGCCCGTCGCACAAAGTGGGTCGGCTAGCTTGGGTACTTCCGACGTGCCGCTCATGTTATCGGCACAGCCATTTCATGACCCAAAACAGACTTGAGTCATCGATGCGGAGCGTTGTGTACCCATCTTTGCTGACAATAACTTGCGTGCCTTCAAAGGGAATGCCCCAGGCGCCGTGCGGCCGCGCGCAGGGCATCCCCCGACTATTCATTCACGCAAACTTCGCCCGGCAGGACAGCTCGTGAAAAGGCATGAATACCGATCTCGGCAGATGGTTCCGTGCACCTTGCGGCGGTCTCGGACACGCATTCGCGCCATTCATGGTGTGCATTCAGCAGGTATCGGCAGCGACAGGTGATAGCGTAGCCCAACGGCTTTGAAGGCGGCGCCTCAGGCGATCAACTGAAGCAGCGCCACACTCCATTGCCAACGTAAGTGGCGGGATGGCCCGTCCGTCTGAGGCACCAGTTTTGATTTTGACCGCCCCATACGCAATAGCCCCACGCATTGCGATGGCCGTTCGGACCGCAGCCGCCTAACGCGAACGCCGGTGCACCCGACGACAAGGTGACGGCGCCAATCACGACACCGAGCAGCACGGTCCTGAGCGAATTAGCGAATTTCATGAATACCTCCTGTTGACGCGCGATTGTATCAATCGCGATTTTCTATCGTATTTCAGCGAGCGTTACCGAGATTGATCCCGGTGTATCGTCGGCCTCAGATCAGCCCGAACGACACTAACAATCCAAAAGTTTACACCTGAGCCCCACTAAATCCACGGCACGGCCTCCCAGTCGATTGGAGGTCTTACCCCTGCGTACAGCAATTTTGCTGGACCTTGTCTGAAGACCGTCCGGTTATGGCTCTGCCGACTTGGGCGTTGCACAAAGCGGGGCGGTTAGATTAGCTGGGGGTGTACTTCGGACGTGCCCGTCATGCTATCGGCACGTGCCGTTCGTGACCCTGAGCTGGCCTCGGCCAGCTCGGCTGTTGCACTGCGCCTTGGAGCGCGCGATCAATCCGTTGATGTCGGCAAGAG
>JASHRR010000482.1 GCA_030037185.1 Xanthobacteraceae bacterium
GTTTGGGCTGTCATCGCCGCAATCTGGCTAAATCGGAGGCTGCATCGTTGCCCGTCTATCGGTCCGCTCCTTCTTCATGAACTGACGTTCTGCACGTTGCGATCGTCTAGCGCTCTAGGCGCTTGCAGCACCGCAGGTCGAGAAGGCCAGCATCGTCATCGTGGAGAAATCCTGTCATGGGTCTGGTGCCATTCGTCCGCCTGCTTCATGCCGGCAACCGTGCCGGCCGGCGCAATAGAGTGCGCGACGGCTCCAATGCCTGGACGCGGGTCTCTGCCGCCGAACCGCTCCAACGACGGGTTTGTCCAAGCTGGTCAAACCGCGAGCAACTGTTTCTTGGTGTCCGCGCGGTCTCCACACTTTGATCCGACCTGGGGCAGTTCTCGTTACGGGTGAAAACGCCGCGGCCTTCTCGATGGCCGTGGGCTCGTCAAGGGCCTCTGTGGTTGTCAAGCCGGACGGCCACCTTGTGGATGGCCCAGCTTGTCGGCTTCGGCGGTTCTAGTTTCTTGGCCATGCGGCAAGTTTGGACCGCAAGGTGAGTACCTTCAATCCGTCAGGAGGTCAGCCCTCAAGCGCCATCCGCCCGATATCGGTAATCCTGGTACGGGACCATCTCTAACGACCTCTCGCTGCACCACTGCGAGGCCTTCGTAGACAGGCCTGCGATCATGGCGCGATTCGAAGCTCCGACCTCGGGTAGGGTGCTGGGCGGACCGGGAGATCGGAGCCATGCAACCACGCAGCCATACGTCCCCGACAAGAAGCCGCCGATTGGCCTCCAATCTTAGCTTGTTATTAACAGTTGGCGATGTGTTAACTTGTGATAATATCCCCGTGCGCTGGGTGGCCGAGAGGACATCTTTATGGGCACAGGGCTTCGGTCGAAATGTACTTTTGCGCCTTTCATGTTGGAAAATGGGAGGTTGACGAGAGCGTTGAGGACGCATATCACACGGCGCTTAACATAACAGACGATCAGTTTCGCCGCATGGAGAAGGATGATGGCGGCGCACTGCAAAAAAAGCACGCCGATGCGATTGATCGTATGTATGAGGCGGCCGGGCTGAACCTGAAGACAGCCACCGAAGCCGAGAAAGCATCGCTGCGACTGCGTCTACCGGACGCTGGACGTCAACCACCCCACACTCGCTTTAGGCCTCTGGACCGCTGACGACGCGGCCCGCGGTGTGCACAGTCCAAGGTTCTTTAGCCGATTAACAAATGAGCAGAGAAGCTTCCGAAGAAATCCCGCTAGCGCAACTGATCATATTCGTTCCGCGTTAGCCGTCCCACCAGGCCGCCTCAGGTTTTCGTAGCCCGCTTTATCCCCGATCTATCAGTGTCTACGCGAGCGGTATCGCATTCAATTGTAACCGGCCTTTCAGGTTGATCAGAGCGCCGCCCCGCCTTAGCAGGGATTTGAGACGAGACCGCGCGACTTTGGCCCATATCCTGCTTTGCTCAAAAGCATCCCGGAGGGTCCGGCACGCCTTCAAGACCCGCGGACCAGCTCCGATCTACGCAAAACGCCGTCAATAGGAACAGGAGAAGTCCAGATGCGTACATCGATCGTCGCAATCTTAGCAGCAACCCTATTCTCATCGCCCGCGTTCACGCAGCAGCAACGTCAAAGTACAGAAGCTGTCCCGGATTTCTCCGGCATCTGGGGCCACCCGTATCTCTTCCCGGGCTTTGAGCAGCCGCTTTCAGGCCGAGGGCCATTGGTGAACAAGTATCAACGAAAGCAAGTGAACGATGCCGACGGGAGGCCCTTGCCGACGACAGAGACCGTGTACGTGGGCGACAATAATAAAATGGTGGCCGATTATTCGGATCCGATCCTGAAACCGTCGGCGGCGGAAGCCGTGAAGAAGCACGGCGCCATCGAGTTGGGCGGTGAGGCCGCAGCGAACCCGAGTAACCAGTGCTGGCCCGAACCGGTGCCCTACATTTTTTGGAACTTCGGGGTGCAGATACTGCAACAACCCGACAAGGTTACCATCCTGTACGACCAAGACCATGAATTTCGACAAGTGCGCTTGAACAAGCTCCATCCCGCGCAAGTAACACCGTCGTGGTATGGCGATTCAATTGGTTATTACGACGGGGACACGCTGGTCATAGACACGGTAGGAATTAAAGCCGATCGACCGTTTGCGATGATGGATATGTTCGGGACGCCGTATAGTCCGGCTTTGCACGTGGTGGAACGTTTTCGATTAATCAATTACGAGGCGGTAAAGGAGGCACAAGACCGCGCCGGAAAGCAGCTTTTCCGCCTTTCCGGGGCGGCGGAAGGCTGGTCGTCCGACCCAAACTATCAGGGCAAAGGCCTTCAACTGGAATTTACCGTCGAGGACGAGGGCGTGCTTACCATGCCTTGGGCGGCGATCGTTACGTACCGCCTCGTACTGCGTGAATGGCCAGAAGAAGTCTGCGCCGAAAACTTGCATGCAACCTACTTCTCAAGGGACAGCGCCGCCCCGCGAGCCGACCGGCCGGATTTCTAGATTGGATGTGCCGCCTAGAAATAAGCGAAGTGGCGACACAGGGTGGCGCGATGTGAGCTGCACCCTCACGGTCTCGCAAGCACCGGGTCGTCCGACGGCTTGCGCGCTCGGCACCGTGGCGGGCAGCACGCGTCATAGGAGCATGGAGGGAAGGGGTCGTTTCAACGATCTAATTTTGTGGCACATATGTACGGTGTTGCCGAGTCGGCCCGGGGAATTTCACCCCGAGCCGCTCACAGATCCGGACATGAGTCTCTCGATTCATCCGGCTCGTATCGTGCTTTGTTACCTCCACACGCACCGGATATGCTAACCGTCCGAACACAGGTAATTGACGGTACAGGGACTCTCACCCTGTCAGACTCTCAGCCTTGTCGGCTGCTCAGCTTGCGGCGCCTCTTTTGCAGTGCATAAATTGCCGGCAAGATGATATCGAAGCGTGCATGGCGAACTGCGCGGGCCCGCGAGCGCCGGCTGAAATCCATATAAATCATCAGCTTGGATTGGAGCGCCGGGTT